>NZ_JBSWYH010000038.1:0-41399 GCF_056161025.1 Roseibium sp. AWQ4_254 | reverse complement strand
TCATTAAGGGCCCTTAAATGTCCATTTAATTAAGCGGACACTTAACGCACCAAATCGAAAAGCGGCAGGTCGGGTTCAACGGACGCTCACAATTTGTTGCTGTTTGCAATCAGTTAAAAAGACTATTCGGTTTACTGAAGGCAAAGATTCCAGCTGCAACTTTCGGCTTGAGCATCGGGCGAGATAAGAGAATCGTGAGGGGTTCCCTTATCCCGCCCGATTCTCTAGTGCCCATCCATGGATATGCCGGGGAACAATCTGATCTCCAGCTCCTTTAAAAAGGACGACAGGCTTTTCTTCGGAGCCAGAAACATTCATCCGAACACCGCAAAATACCTTGGAGTTTTTTTCCTCAAAAGGAAAAAAATTGTTGGGAACTATGGCTTCAGACTGATCTGGATCCAGGAAGCGGAAACCGGCGTGAAGGAAGACTTCATCATCCATCCCAGAAACCATCACATCCACGTGACGGCATTCCTCAACCATCGCTTTGTTTTTTAAAAACGAAAGAACAATAGGGAAATCGATAAGGTTACCAAAATAATCATAAAGCCTAAGAATTTTTCCGATAGGCGTAGAGTAGATCGCGGTTGCGAACAAAATTCGCCTTCCCAATGTTAAACCACTAAACGTCTCGAATTTTTGAGATAAATTTTCGATATATGTTTTTTTAAAGTACCAAAAATCTTTCTCAGGCAAGAAGTCTGATTGCGGGAAAGCTTGCTTCAAATCGTTGAGAAACGTTTCATCATTCGGGTCAATCTTCTTTATTTGTCCACCAGCGCCAATTCTTTCGTCGCTCTCCCAATATTCAGGTCGCCAATAGAATTGTTTATACTGAGAACATACATGACCGACCCGTCTATAAAACGGCAACAGCCTCTCAATTATTCCTGCTGTAAAAAAAGCCTCTACCTTAAGATCTTCCAAAAATAACTTCATTGAAGCTTGACCTAAAAAAGGAACGCCCTCAACGGGCTTAAACAAAAATAAGCATCCAGCTGCATGTTTGCGCCCTATATTATAATAAAGAAAGGGCCACACTCCAACAAGCTCATCTTGCAAGAATGCGCCGTAAATATTAAGACCACTCTCATCTTCAAAGAAGTGGCGTAAAAGTTCGGGACTTCTCACATAGCTATGGTCTACCGAATAGTTTTCCGCAACAAAATCACGAAAGAGATCCAGCTCATCAAGTCTAAGAACTCTTCGAGATACTTGAGGTTTTGACACCATTTCCGGACCACCACTTCTCTGGCAGGCAGCTGCCGGAGAGGCTAACGAGAACAATTCCAGCAATATAGGCACCTATTTGTATCTGGAATTGCATCAAAGAAACAAGTTAGAGGGCTCTCCAGCCTCGGTTTGAAGCAGCAATGCGCTCGATAGCAGCTCTATTCTCTTCGGATAGATTGAAGCTGGCTTCTTGCGCATGACCCATCAATTAAAAACACCTACAAGATAGTATCGGCTCGCATAAGTTTTCGTCAAGATAATATCGCGCCTTACATGCACCATTTCGAGAATTTTAACTCTTCCTTCTAAAAGTTTTTCTATTTTTATACGATCATAGTAGTTTTGTATGGTTCCAAATTCGGTCTTTTTACTAACTGTCACTTCGCCGCAAAATCCTGGATCTAGATCACTATCCTCGTTGCTGATCAAGTCAAGAAAAACCATAGCTCCTGGTTTCACCACCCGGTGAATTTCGGGCATACACTCCTGAGCAATCTCAAATTTCATTGAATCCAGCACGCCCGTTGAAAATGCCAGGTCGAAAAAATTGTCATCAAAAGGCAACTTTCTCCCATCCGCCTGTTTCAACTTCTTTTCAACATCCGAAATGCCAGCCGACCCGAGCCATTTTCTTCCCGCCTCGATTGCCTCTGATGAGTGATCTATTCCATAGCCTTCAAAGCCAAATTCATGGAACATCTTCACATAACGCCCCATGCCGCATCCAAAATCGAATGCCCGCATTCCGGCGGTAAACCCATCGAGATATGTCGTTTCGTTTGGTCCGACCCTGCGCGCCACGCGATGTGAGAAAAGGCGAACTATCTCTTCATGAGGATAGAAATAGTGGTTCTCTTTGCGTAGGTACGACTGGTCCCAGTGCTCTTGTCTGGTTGCCTCACTCATGCGGATTGCTTTTCTGTTCGGAATGATCGAATTCTAGGATCTCAAAAATATCAGCCTTTTATCCCTAGCTTGCAATGACGAGAATCCACTTTCCAACATTTAAGCCTCTTCAAAACCGGTTATACAAAGTCTCCAAAGCCCATCAAGCTTGCTGCATCTCAACAGATCGGCACTTTCAGCCCCGCTTGGGCGACCATATCAAGCGGTCTTGGCAAGTGATTAGTCGTTTCAATGCCGTCAGGCTCCTGGTTCTACGGGCCTTCACCCTCGCCCCCCCTCCTCAAGACTTTGCAGCTCACCATAGGCCACCTTGCCGCTGTCCGTTCTGGGGAGCATGGCAATCTCCTTGAAGACAAGGTCCCGTGTCTGAAGCTTTAGCCTTGCGGCCAGTTGGCCCCTCACCGCTTGTGCCTGATCCGCCGGTTCATGAAAGACAATCAGGCGGTCCTCCACACAGATACAAGCCGCCGGAAAGGCCAATTCACGGGTCAGGATCGTTTCAATGTCATCCAGGGAAAGACTGTGGCCATAGAGTTTCGCAAAGCGTTTCTTGCGGCCCGTGATGAACAGAAATCCGTCCGCGTCCAGATAGCCCAGATCCCCTGTCCGGAGCGTGCCCTGCCAGTCGTCGTCCCGGGCAAGATCTTCGGCGCCAAGAGCATAGCCCATGGCGACATTGGGGCCCTGATAGAGGATCTCTCCGGAAGGGCTGGCCACCGCGCTCATGTCCGGCCTCGGCTCTGCTTCTGTCTCCGCCCTCATTTCCGGTCCGCGCCCGGCGTCCACCTGAAGCCTGCCCCCTTGCAAGGCCTTGCCTGCACTGGCGATCTTGTGCGGAAAGTCATTCACGCAAAAACAGCTGATGCGGGTTGTCGCCTCCGCCTGGCCATACATGATGAAGAACCGTTTCCCGGTGGTCTGGCACCAATCCAGAAAATAGGCGCTCGTATCCGGCTGCAATTTTCCCCCTGCCTGGGCCAGAAGCCTCAGATCCGGCAGGTCCTGCCGGCTGATCTTGAACTTCTTCAGCAAATCGAAGGTGAACGGCACACCGTAAAGGCATCTCACAGACCGGTCTTTCACGAGGTCCCAGAAGGGCCGCTGGACGACCGCGTGGTTGGTGAGATGAAGGGTCGATCCAACGGCAAGATGGGTGTGCAGGACCGAGAGGCCGAATGTGTAATTCATCGGCAGGGTCGTGACAGCTGACAGATCAGCTTCAAGGTGAAGGCTTTCGATGATGGCGGCGGTGTTTTCCAAAAGGTTCTGGCGGCTTTGGCGGACCAGCTTCCGGCTTCCCGTGGACCCTGACGTTGTGGCCAGAAGCGCCAGATCCGGATGACAGGCCACGCTGTCGCCGCCGCGCCGTGTCAACAGCCGATAGCCTTCGCTTTCAAAGGCCGGAAGATAGCCCTCAAGCCCGGCCGCATAGGAGGCCGGACACCAGATATGACGCGGGCGGTACGCATCCACATAGCCTTTGAGAACCGGAGGCTCAATTGTGGCGCTCAACATCACCGGCACGGTGCCTGTCTCCAGAAAGGCCAGATAGCCGGCAAGGCAACCGGCGCTGGTGTCGCACAGACAGATCACGAGCTGTGCGCCGGACGTCTCCAAATGCGCGGACAGGGCTTCGCCGGACGCAATCAGCTCCTCATAGCGGATCGTCTGGCCGGTTTCTGTGTGCAGCGCGACCCGTCCGGCAAATCTTTGAAGATCAAACATTCCGGCCAAAGTCCCTTATATCGAGCGGAATTCGGGCGCAAAGGCGCCCGGTCTTGCCCGCCGTGTCACGATTTCCCTTCCACAGGCTGGACATGCGCCTCGGTCAGAACCTCCCCTTCGCCAAGGGCGGTCAGGAGCGGCTTGCCGAGGAAAGACGCGATCCGGTCCGGTGCCAGTCCGGTCCCGGGACGTTTGAAGACGATATCGTCCGCGCTCACCACCTCGCCTTCCGCAAGATCCCTGAGCGCGACGGCGCTGCGCCGCATCACCTGCCGCTGTGCAATTTCGTCTTCCGTCAGCACCCTGTCCCGGCTGCCCAGTGCCTGGGCCGCGCTCCGGCAGAAGGTCACCATCTGGGCAAACGCATCCGGCTCTGTGGCCATCTGGTTGTCCATACCAATCTGGCTGCTGTCGAGCGTGAAGTGTTTTTCGATCACCTGCGCCCCCAGCGCGACGGCGGCAATGGCCGCTTCCGGGCCCTTGGTGTGATCGGAATAGCCGATATCGATCCCGGGAAACCGCTCATTGAACAAGGAAATGTTGTTCAGATTGCAAGCCTCCGGCGGGCACGGGTAAAGGGACACGCAATGCAGCAGACACAGGCCACCGGATGTCTGCTGTGCCTCAAACACGCCCACCGCCTGTTCGATTTCCTCCAAACTGCCCATGCCGGTCGACAGGATCGTGTAGACATTCTTGCGCGCGATATACTCCAGATATGGAAGGTTGTTCAGATCCATCGACGCGATTTTGACAAAGGCCGCCCCGCATTCCTCGACGAGAAAATCCACCTCATCTGTTGAATAGGGTGTGGAGGCAAACCCGATCCCAATCCCGTGGCAGAATGTTGCCAGTTCCTTCAGCTCGTCCGGACCCATGGAATATTTCTTAAAGAACCGTTTGGCGATCGGGTTCTGCTTGAAATAGGACGATGCATAAAGGCTGTCTTCCGTCCAGGACTGAAACTTGACGCAGTCCACGCCCATGTTCTTGCAGGACGTGATCATGTCCCGGGCGAGATCGGTCTTGCCGAAATGGCTGGTGTTCAGTTCGGCCACGATATAGGGCGCGGTCCCGCTCGCCGGGGCCGGCACATGGGTCTGGGTCAAGAGCTTGTGCCTCTCTCTGTTTACTGGTCGATCACAGGAACAATCATTTCCCGCAAGAATGTCTCGCGTTCCAGAAAGGGAAACTGATCCTCCAGGGGCCGGCGGACAAATTTCCGGTCCTGGTTCTTGGCAAACGCCACCTCAAGATAAACCTGATCAGCCAGTCCACCGATCTCAATCAGCATGGGCCCGGGCGCCCGCAGCAGGCTGTGCAGCCGGGTCTCAAGCGTTGACAAGTCCTGCAGGAGAACATGCTCAATGCCGAACCCGGCAGCAACTTTCCCAAAATCCGGAACGCTGACACCGTTCGACAGATCGGTGCCGATGGTGCGTTTGCGGAACAACTCGTTCTGGCGGCGCTTGATGATGGCATAGCCATTATTATTCACCACAATGAGCTTCACCGGAAATCCGTGATGGGCGATGGTTTGCAGCTCCTGCAAATTCATCATCACAGACCCGTCCCCGATCACGGCAACTGTCGGTTTTTCTGTTGCAGCAAATGCCCCCACCGCCGCGGGCAAGGCAAATCCCATGGCCCCCTGATAAACCGGGTGAAGACAGTTCTGGCCCTGTGAGAAACGGATATTCGTGGGCAGAATGACATCAATGAACCCGGAATCACAGATGAAATTGGCCTCTTCCGGCAGCACCGCCGACAGTACATTTGCCAGATTGTGCAGATCAATGGCGGCCCCGTCATCCTGCCATTGATCGAGGCCCTCAAAGAACGCCTTCCAGTGCTGGCATTTGGACAGCCATTGCGTCTTGGGCTCCAGTTCCAGCGTCACAAGCTGTTCCAGCACCGGCGCCGGTCTTTGGGGGATCACCCTGGCAAACAGATCCTTGTGCCGCTCATATTCCGCCGTGGTTTCGTCAACGGCCACGATTTCCGCAGCCCGCGCGAATTTTTCAACATCCGCGCCCAGAACCGACGACGGCAGGCGGGAGCCGAGCACCAGCAGGAAATCCGCATTCTGGACCGCGAAGGCCCCGGCCCGCGAACATCCCATGACGCCAACCGAGCCGATGGAGTGGCTGTGGCCGGCCCCATAGGCATCCACAGCAGCAGATGTGTAGGTCACCGGAATATCGGCCGCTTCAGCCAACCGCTTGACGATCTCGGCACCGCCGTCGAGTTTCGCGCCCCCGCCAATCAGGAGCACAGGGCGTTCGGCCGCCTCCAGCTTCTGCTTCAAAAACGCCATATCTCCGGCGTCTGGATGGGCCGATCTGGCTGTTTCAGACCGGTATCCCTCCAGGTCCTCAGGATCGATCCGCATGTTTTGAACATCAAGGGGAATGTCGATCCAGACCGGCCCCGGACGGCCTTGCTGTGCCAGAGCGGCCGTCTTTTCCAGTTCGTAGCGGATCCGGCCGGGATCGCTGATGAAGGCCGCGTGTTTGGTCACCGGTGAGACGATCTCAACAATATCGGCTTCCTGCTGGCCATAAGTCCGGATCGGCTCTCCCGTGTGGCGCGTGGTCTCCGCAAGCGTGTTCTGGCCGGAGATGAAAAAGCACGGGATCCCGTCCTGCCAGGCCGTCAACACTCCGGTCAGCGCATTGGTCGAGGCACATCCGGTGGAGGTCAGGCAGACACCGGGACGGCCCGAAGCTGCCGCATAGGCAACCGCTGCAAAAGCCGCCGCCTGTTCGTGATGGGGACAGATGGGAACAAGCGCTTCGTTCTTTGCCACCGCATCAGAGAGAAACAGAGCCCCCCGCCCGGTCACCAGAAAGATGTGGCGGGCGCCCTGCGCGGCCAGAAAGTCGAACACATAGTCAGCGACCCGGATCAAGAATGCTTCTCCCGCATTTTCTTGAAGATGGCGTCCGTCGCCGAGCGGATCGACACGACAAAATCGGCGCAACAGGCGAATTCCTCGCCCACATGCGCCTCTGCCCGGCCCCGCGCGATGCCCCGCTTCAGGCTCTCAAGCGTGGCGCGCACCACAAGCGTGTCGCCCGGGACCAGCTGGCGCCGGAAACTGGCATTGTTCAGGTTGAGGAAATTGGTCTTGCTGCCCTTGTGTTCGGGCAAGGTCAAAAACGTCATGATGAAGGTCTGCACCATGGTTTCAATCATGATGAACCCCGGAACGGACGGCTCGTCTTCGTAGTGGGCGGGAAAGAACCATTCATTGTAGCTGAAGGCCTTGATCCCGGTCGCGCAAGCGCCCGGTTCCACATCCACCACCTTGTCCAGAAACAGGATCGGATGCCGGTTTTGCTGGCATTCCTTGATCCCTGAAATATCAAAACTCAAGGCCATCAGCGCTGCTCAAACCGTGATTTCGTATCGTGACAGCACTTCCTTGCCCTTCTGGAAGTCGGAAATATCCGTGATATCGTCAATATCCATTTCAATCCCGAATTCTTCTTCCAGAGCGGCCACCAGATTCATGTGGCCAATGCTGTCCCACTCGGGAATGTCCTGATATTTCAGCCCATCCAGATCCTCCTTGGCCACAGGAAAGGCGTCCTGAAAGCACTTGATGTATTTTTCGATATTCTCTGACATGTTAAGTCCTGTATTAAAGCGCTGAATGCCTCGGCGCAGTGTTAGTGTATGGCCACCCGGCGGGACATGTGGCTGATCAGGTCATAGCCATCCCACACAAGCTCGAAGGCCGTTGCGGTGCCCATTTTAACCACGCGGTCGGCCCTGATTTTCAGGGAGGGTTGCACCAGAAGCGGCGCAAGCTCCGCACCGTCGAAACCGAAATAGGTGACCGTCTGCAATTTCGGATGCCGCATGTCCGGCAGATCGCTGAGCTGGTCCACATCCGCCTGCAGGAAAAACCCGCTGCCGGTGACATAGGTTGGATCGCACAATTGCTCCGGCGCGGCCTGAACCACAAAGTTTCCTGTCTTGCGGCAGATCTCAAGCTCCGGCTGATGACCGTCAACGGCAAGGCTGGCAACTGTCATCAGCTTCGTTGCCGCAGCCCCTTCAGGGCACCGGTATTCCCGCTCTGCCATCAGATCATGCAAAACCGTCCAGAACCTGGTCTTGGCCTTTAGCGTCACGTCTTTCGGGCCCACCCAGAACACCGCTTTCGGCGAGGAACAGGCATTCTGGTCGAACACAAACGTATCGTTGAAAAACGCGGCCGCCACGCGCCCGGCCTCGCTCTCCTCCAGATAGGCCTGGCTGGCAACAAGACAGATCGAATAACGGTCGGCGAAGGTGACATCAAACGCTTGCGGTTTCAGCGGCGCCTTGCGGATGGTCGTGACGGTCGCATCACCGCCCCAGATGACCCGGACATCACAGACCCCCGCCAAAGCCTTGTTCAGCCCCTCCCCATGGGGGGCCTGGAACAGAAACAACCGGTCCCGGATCGGGTGATGTTCCTGAGCCGACAGCACCCGGTCCAAAGCGTCCAGCACCTTGTCCGCCTCAACCGAGGCTTTGTCCGACAGCCGGATGAGGCAGCTGTTTCCCGACAACAGCCCCGCAATCAGGGAATAGCAGAAATTGAGCGGCACATTTGACGGCGCATAGTGCAGGGACACGCCGCGCCCCAGACGGTAGACATCCTGCGCGCGCGCTTCAGTTGCCAGACGGTTCAAATGGCCCGGGCGGCAGAAAAACCCGAGACTGACAACGGCAGGAAAGGCCCGCATATCGGGCGCCATCAGCTGCCGTGACAGATCCGCCAGCATGGCCAGAACCGCGTCATCGAACACCGGCAACGGACCGGCCTGAAGGACGGCCTCCGGGCAAGCGGCGCCCGCCCGCCTGTGCAACGTCATACCTGGATCAAAGTGTGTCACTGCACCCCCTGACCTCGGCCGCTGCCACGCGGCCCAGAACCTTCAGATATTTGCCTTTCCGCCCGCAAGGACAATCATCCTCGCCGAGGAGCACACCCCTGTCCTCTGTCAAAAGAGAATGTCCCGGATAGGAATGCGGGAAAACGGACAGGGTCTGGATCAGACCCTCCGCGCCGGGGCCCAGGGTTTCAAGGGTCACCGGATCCCTGATCAGGACATCATTGAAAACGCTGCTATGCAGGTGCCCTTCTTCACACTCCACATAGATCGACCCGGTCTGTTCGACCATCCCATAATAGTCGTAAACCCGGGCAACCCCGAACTGCTCCTTCAAGCGTTGCTTGAAGTCTTTTGCTGAAACAGCTATTTTCATTAGCTTTTTCCAGCCACCTCCGTGAAGAACAATCGCATTGGACATGTCGATTGTCCGCCCCTCGGCCGCCAGAGCCTCGCAGAGGCTGGACCAGATCAGGAAGGTGAAACCGAAGACAAGAACGGGCTTGTGCCGATGGGTCTCAAAGAAGGCGGCGATTGTCTCCGCATCGGGCTGCAAATCGTCGTCCAGAGCGAAAACCGGATTGCGCCCGAACATGGAAAATCCCCGGATCGCCGCACCGCGCGCCGAAAACGCCCCGCTTGCACCAAGCGCTGAGCGTGTGTCGATCACCAGCATCGGCAAACGGCGCCCCCCCAGAACCGGCTGCAAAGTGCGTGTCAGGCCTTTTGTCTGGAGATTGGCCGTCTGTTTGTCGAGAACGATCTGAGATGGCGCCTGGCCACTCGTGCCGGAGGAGCGCATGGTTTTGAACGCCTGATCCTCCGGAATGCTTTGCAGCCGAAAGCGCTTGAAGGCACTTACGGGCAAAAACGGCACATCTTCGAGAGCCGTAACCAGCCGAGGGCCGCCAAAGAGCGCGTCCACAATCTGCTTGTATCGGCTGCAATGGGCGTAGTGGTGCTGCGTCAGGGCGTTGAGGGTCTCACACATCAAGGCCGCTTTTTCGGCCCGGGCCATCGAAAATGGCGGAATGTCCAAAACCTCATCCATCATTTTATGGCCCTGTTCGACGTCAAGCAGATGGCCCCGCGCCCCGAAGCTTCGCGCCGCCCGCTTGAAAGCCTGACCCGCTCCTGAGCGCGATTCGCTGATCTTTGTCTCTGTTGGAACTAAACGTGATTTTACAGGCCTCTGAAAGTCTGTGGCCCGGAATCGGTCATCTTTTCAGTGAGAAACCTTCCGAAAGAGACAGGAACACTCCGCCCCATCGCACCCTATCAATGACTAGCCTGCTTCGCTTGCGATCTTTGCTCCCGAAGCAGCGGTCATCTCTTTCATAATATTGGCATGGTCTTCGCGGTCAAATTCCAGCATAGACCGGCTTTCAACAGCCACAATATCGGCCCGGAAGCCAACTTTCACCCCAAGGCCCTTCAAGATACCCAAGGTTTCGGGACCGTAAGAATTGCAGGGATGGGAAACAGTGTCCACCTTGCGTCCCAGCAGTCTCTCCAACCCTGCCGCATTTGCCTCGTATTCGCGGCGCTGATGTGCGACTGGAAGTTTGGCCATGGTGGTTGGATGAGTGTGGGAGTGAAGCCCGATGATGTGGCCATCAGCGTCCAGCTCATTGACCTGTGCCGGGGTCAGCCACAAGTGCCGTGCAGCCTCTTCAACGGAAAAAGCCGCCTCTTCCATCAACCCCTCCATGAGCCTCTGATAGTCGGCATCCCGAAGGACCTGATCGCGCAGAAAACGAAACCATCGGTCCTCGCGGGTGTAGAAGCTTGCCTGCTTGAGATAGTCAGAAGCATCGAAAACCGCCTGGGCGCTTTGATAAGCACCGGCAAATTCATCGGCGGCGCGGCTGAAGAATGCTTCATAAAACGCACTGATATCCGGGAACCCCGTTGTACGGAACAGCCGGTAGATTTCCAGAGGCTCAACACCGCCGCTCAAAATCGACGTGTAGACAAACCAGAATGCAGTAAGCCCTCTGTCCCGAAGAACCGGCAAGGCAATGTCATATTGACAGGCCAGCGCATCATCGAAGGTGATGCAGACCTCATGGGGGGTCAATGTTCGCTGCTGCGCCCGCTCCAACCATGCTTTTGCATTCAGAATCTCGTGGCCGGTCTGGATAAAATCGAGCAGATCTCCGAATTCTGCGGCACTGATGCTTCCTTGCGCCACAGGATGACCGCCCCCATGGAAATGGTGAAACATCAATCCGGTCGGGCGTTCAAATCTCATGCCCTTGTTTTCCTTCAGCGCCGCATTTGTCAGTCCTGCAGTTTAAAGAAATTCTCCAGACAAAAGAAGAAATGCAGCACAACAAATGTGGATTACCACACTGGAGGACAGTTTGCTGGGCGAGAGCCCTCCCCGTCCGCCGTCAAAGCGGCTTAGCCGGTCATTTGGAAAACCGGAAGCAGCTCCCCAAACCCATGATTTCAGATTGCAGGTTCTGCACGCGGATGGCATAGAAAGGATCCGCACTGCCACTTCTCTGGAAAACAACCGGAAACAATGATGAACTTCAGGACTCTCGCGCCCGTCGTCCTTGCTCTGCTGGTGTCTGCGGCCTTCACCGGCCCGTCTTGGGCAGATGCCCCGACGCATGAGCAGAAGCAGAGATTTATGAATTTCTGCCTGCAAACGAAAAAAGCAAGGGTGTGCAAGTGTTTTTACAAAGGCAACGCAGCCGTTATGAACGAACAGCAGATGGAATTGGCCATCGCCTATCTCCTCAAAGACAAAAAGGCGCAAACTGCCATTCAGGCAGATCCAGGCTTCGACATGGCAGACTATAATGCGCTTGGCCAGAAGGCCATGATCCTGTCGCTCACATGTCTGAGCAGCAACTGACGCACATCGCGTTTCATCGGATTTGCCTGCCTCTGCCTCACATCAAAAATGTCGATGCAAAGGCAAAATGGTTTGGATCCCTGAAGACGTGACACGCTATGGGGCGCCGGAAGCTGCCCACCGAAATTGACGGAAGGGCCCGCGTGGGCCGTCAGCCGACAAAGGCCCGTTCAACAACGAATTCTGCAGGCTTGTTGTTGGCCCCTTCGCTCAAGCCTGCCTGTTCCAGCAGGGTCTTGGTGTCCTTGATCATGTCCATGGACCCGCAGATCATGCCTCGGTCGACAGCCGGGTCGAGTGGCGGGACGCCCAGGTCTTCGAACAACTTGCCGGACTGGATCAGGTCCGTGATCCGGCCGATGCGCGGAAAGTCCTCGCGGGTAACGGATGTGTAGTGGACCAGCTTGTCCCTGGCCAACTCCCCGATCAGCGGGTCATTCAGAGTTTCCTCGACCAGATCCTCACCATATTTCAGTTCAGCCACTTCCCGGCAGGTATGGGTCAGAATCACCTGATCGAATTTCTCATACGTGTCCGGATCGCGGATCAGGCTGGCAAAAGGCGCAATGCCCGTGCCGGTGGAGAACATATAGACCCGCTTGCCCGGAATAAGCGCATCATTGACCAGGGTGCCGGTCGGCTTTTTCTTCATCAGAACCGCATCCCCCGGCTGGATCTTCTGCAGATGCGAGGTCAACGGGCCGTCCGGCACCTTGATGGAGAAGAATTCCAGTTCCTCGTCCCAGGACGGGCTGGCGATAGAATAGGCCCTGTAGAGCGGTTTGCCATCAATCATCAGGCCAATCATGACAAATTCGCCGGAGCGGAAGCGGAAGCTTGCCGGGCGCGTCATCCGGAAGCGGAACAGCCGGTCGGTATAGTGCTGAACAGCCGTCACTTCTTCCACGAAAGCGCCAGCCGGTGCGGCGGCTTCCAGATCGGCGGGTTTGGCAAGAACGTTCATCTCAGTCAGGGTCCGTAGGTCTAAAATCTTGGATCAAGAGTACCTGATGTACTCCACAAGCGCTTTGAGGTGAAGCAACGCAGACCCACAAATCCGCGAATTTGCAAAAAAACATCCCAAATTTCCCTGCACCGGCAAAGAACCTGACCTGCCTTGGGAGATCACCCCAAAGACAGCCCGCACCCAAGGGCCTTGGCGAGCAAATCCCTGGCGCGCTCCGGGTTCGGGATCAAACCGCCCCACACGCCAATGATCGCCAAATATATTTTGCAAACTTAGACAAAATAGCCTTTTAAAAACAACAAGATGACAACAGCCCTTCCGCAGGTCTGCGGAGAGACCGCAGGGCCGGACATCCCATTCTGGCACACTGGTGAAAGACCGTGCATCTGCCTATTTATGACACTTTTGGAAATTATCTGTACTAGTCTCGTTTTCTATTTGACAGCCAAATAAAAACGGGAACAATTACTGCAATAAGAAAAATTTGTGCAATATTTCCTTCCAATGAGGCAAAGTAAATGTCCGGACGCGCACACGAAGAAACAGGCCAATCCATAGCATTTGTGCTCATGGACCGGTTTTCCATGAATGCATTTGCGAGCGTGATCGAACCTCTGCGCCTAGCAAACCGGTTGCTTGGCCGCGACTATTACACATGGACAACTTTTTCCCTCGATGGAAATTCGGTTACCGCGAGCAACGGCTGCGCGGTGTCCGTCAATAAATCTATCAAAGACTTTAATGACGCCGATATTACTCTATTGTGTTCCGGAATCGACGTGGAAAGACTGCCCCTCGACGCAGATCTCGGCAACAAGCTGCGCCGCCTGAATGCGATGGGCCGCACCTTCGGCGCCATCTGCACCGGGGCCTATCTTCTGGCGCGCTACAACCTGCTTGATGGCCGCCGCTGCACGATCCATTGGGAGAACCTGCGCTCCTTGCGCGAGGAATTTCCGAATGTGGACGTGACCTCCGACCTCTTTGCCATTGACCGCAACTGCATCACCTGCGCAGGCGGGCTGGCATCCCTCGACATGATGCTGCGCCTGATCGCCATTCAGCACGGTGCCTATCTGGCCCATGAGGTGGCGGAAGTCGCGCTTTATCAGAATATGCGCTCCGGCGAATCCGCCCAGCGGCACGATATTGAAGCCCGCACCGGCATTTCCAACGCCAAGATCCTTGACGCGATCCGGATCATGGACCTGCATATCGAAGACCCGCTCAGCTGCCAGCAGCTTGCCATGACAGTGAGCCTGTCGCCGCGCCAGCTGGAGCGGCTTTTCCGACGCCATTTCAACTGCACACCGGGGCAATATTATCTGCGCCTGCGCCTGGAAACCGCACGCGACCTGTTGCGCCGGACCAGCCGCCCGGTGCTGGATGTGGCGCTTGCCTGCGGCTTTGCCTCCACCTCCCATTTCACCAAATGCTACCGGGAGCGGTTCCTGTGCACCCCGACGGAAGAACGGCAATCCTATCAGTGGGCCAATGCCAAATCCGGCACCGGCCACAGCCCGGCCTCGCCGATGCGGCTCATTGCGAAATAAAAGCTGACCCCTAAGGCTTGAGTGGTCAGCTGGACGCCCCGATGGCAGAGGGCAAAAGGCAGAGCCCGGGGTAAAGGACTGATCATGAAGAGTAGAGTCTGGCAGCCGCCATGTCTGAGGATCAGTCCATTTTGACTTCGCCGGCGCGATAGGCTTCCAGAAGGTCACGGATCTCACCAGATTCAACCCGCTGTTTCAGGACCGCGTTGAACCGGTCCAGAAGATCCACACAGGGTGAGGCTTTGGAGAACATGAAATGCAAGGTGTTCACGGTCGCGGCCCAGGGCATTTCGACAACCTGACCTTCCACCCCAAGCTGCTCGATCATCCGCTGCCCTTCGCGGCGCGCCACAATCAGATAGTCAATCTTGTCTTCAGCTACCAGACGCATGTTGGTCAGGAAGTCTTCAAATGGCACCCGCCGGATAGTCAGATTCTCTGACAGATATTGCTCAAAGCCCTCCCCGAAGGAGGCTCCGAAGGGGGCCATGCCATGCAGCCCCTCCAGATCCTTGAGACCTGACGGCTCACGCGCCAGGCTGGCGCGCACAAAGACCGCGACATCTTCCGCCATGACCGGATAAGACAGCTCATATTTTTCCAGCCGCTCCCGGGTCCGGTAGGCTCCTGCCACCACGTCAATGTCCCCCTGGTCCAACAGAACAAAAAGCCGTTTCCAGGGCACACTGCGCCCAACCGTCACGGCAACATCCAGTTCCTGAAAAATGGATCTGGCAAGATCCGGAAACACCCCCATCAGGCTCTCTGAAGATCCGTCGCGCATGGAGACAGGAAACCAGAGGCTCGACCCATTCACCGTTGCATCGGTGCATTCTTTCACCTCGGCATGAGAGGCACCTCCCAGCGCGAAGAGAAGAAAAATTGCTATGCATTTCAGCCTGATAAGATAGATTTTGCTTTCCTTACGCATCTTCGCACCAGTTCGTTTTTCACCTTTTCTGCCAACTCTGTGAAAGACTGGCATTTTTTACAATTAAAAATTATTTTCAACAAATAATTTACTTGATTTTCATTCGTGCATCCATCTGATTTTCGTTTAAGTTGTGGCTAAACAATTAAACTTTCGTCTTTTTCACTTATCGTGAATGCAAGCGCCGGAACTCTCTCTTTTAACGGGTATCATCGTGGCGCCCCCCTTGCCTCTGGGGCAATCAATCTTTTCACAAGCCTTGGAAATCCCTTAATACCAACCTCAATAGCTAGGAACCGATCTGACCGTGTTTGGGGACTGTTCGGCAAGGAGCAGGTTGCAGGGCGATATGGTTTATCGTTCAAAACCTGGGACGCAGCTGAACAGTCCTCAAACACGGCCTCGGTGGCCTGCTCCGGCCCGCCGGACTGCGTTGCGCCGCTTGAACGGCCAACCAGGCCGTCCTGCACAACGCTCCTTGCCGGCCAATCCGGACCAGCGCCATCAGATGGGTTTCTATCTATTCAGGTTGGTATAAGGTGGTCGCATGACTGCCTCCCCCCCCAGGGTGTCGAATGCACTGGCGCGGCGCCTCTTTCTTCACAGACACGGGCTTTGCGCTGCGCCAAAAGGCAGCGGCAAAGGCGCCGATCTTGCAGACCTTGTCGACCGGCTCGGCTTCGTGCAGGTTGACAGCATCAACACCGTCTCGCGGGCGCATCACATGATCCTGTCCGCCCGGCGCCCGGCCTACCGGGAGAAGAACCTGAAACCCCTACTGGAGCGGGACCGGCTGCTGTTTGAGCACTGGACCCATGATGCGGCCGTGATCCCAACGCGGTTCTTTCCCCACTGGCACCTGCGGTTTGAGCGGGACCGCGCCAAACTGCTTGGCCGGTGGCGCAAATGGCGCCGGAATGAATTTGAACAAAAACTCGATGAGGTTCTGCAACAGGTCAGTGATCATGGCCCCGTAACCTCTGCCACGGTGGGGAAAGAGGAAAAGCGCAGCTCCGGCGGCTGGTGGGACTGGCATCCGTCCAAAACCGCCCTGGAATATCTGTGGCGGACCGGTGCGTTGTCCGTTTGCCGGCGCAATGGCTTTCACAAGGTGTATGACCTGACCGAGCGTGTCATTCCGGCCGAGCACCGCACACGGCAGCACGATCTGCAAGAGACCATTGACTGGGCCGCCAGGTCCGCTCTCGGCCGGCTCGGCTTTGCCACGTCAGGCGAACTGGCAGCCTTTTGGGATCTGATTGCCCCGCAGGAGGCCAAGACCTGGTGCCAGCAGGCGCTGCGCAGCAGAGAACTGATTGAAGCGGAGATTGAATGCAGCAACGGCGCGCTGCGAAAGGTGCTTTGCGATCCGCATACGCTCGACGCGCTTGACAGCCTCCCGGAAGCCACATCCCGAGTGCGGGTCTTGTCTCCCTTCGATCCGGCCCTGCGCGACCGCAAGCGTGCTGAACGCCTGTTTGGATTTTTCTACCGGATCGAGGTTTTCGTGCCCGAACCCAAGCGGCAATATGGCTATTACGTTTTTCCCATTCTGGAGGGAGAACGGCTGATCGGGCGCATCGACATGAAGGCAGAACGGAGCGCAGACCGGCTGCAGGTGCGCGCCTTCTGGCCCGAACCAGGGGTGCGGCCGGGCAAGGGACGCCTTGCCCGCCTGCAGGCCGAGCTGGACCGGGTGGCCCGGTTCAGCGGCTGCACAGACCTTGACTTTGAAAATGGCTGGCTGCGGGAACCTCAACGTCCAGCGGGCCCATAGCAATCTCAAGCGAGCTTGGGAGAACCGGACGGCATCCGTCCCGCCTGAAGCTTAGGCCGCCGGTCATCCAGGGCGCACATTTCTGCACTGACATATTGCGTTTGATCAAATCCAGGCCCGCCAAATGCGGCTATTCTTCCCTTTTGGAGGAACCCAATGGCGTCTACTGCTCTGAAGTCCTGGCCCAAACTGAGCGGACCGCATATTTGCATGGCTGCCGGACAGCGGGCGATGGAGCTTGCCCGAAAGGGGCTTTTGAATGCGGCGGAGCTGAAGGGCGGCAGTCTCACGCAAACGGACATCGCCGCGGTGTTCGACTTTCTGGCCGTCTCCCAGGATCTCTTCGACATTTACCGCTCGAATTATGAAGCCTGCGGCCAGATCCACCGCAGACAACCCTTTGTCGGCGCGAACAAGGACTTCTTTGCCATGTCCGTGCTGCGGTTCCTGTGTTTCGATGTCCTGCGCAAAACCTGCGCGCCCCAGATCAAGCGTGCGGATTCCGACTGGGAAATCGAGTTTTTGCAGGTTCTCACAAAATATGTCTGCGATACGGTCTCCGCCAGTTTCATTGAGGACCTCTCCAAAGCCTATCGCAGGCTGGCCAGGGAGCATGGCACGGCTATCACGGCCATGACGATTGCCAATGATGCGGAAATTCGCACCCGCGTGAAATCGGCAGCGGACGGGTTTCCGACTGAGCATATTGATTTCGTGAATTTCTCAAATGCGGTCAACAAGGCCCTGTCAGACAAATACAAGGATTACGGCCCCTCACCAATCAAGGTTTCAGAACCGGTGATTGAACAGTTTTTTCACGAGCTGCGCGCCAGTTCGAAAGGCAATTTCTTCCGCCAGCTTGCCTTTAGCTGACAAGACGGCCCTGCCGGTCAGCCAGACCAGGTCAGCACCACCTTGCCCGCCTCGCCCGACTTCATCGCGGCAAACCCGCTCTCGAAATCCTCCACATCAAACCGGTGGGTGATCACGCTGCGCACATTGAGACCGTTCTGCAGCATGGCGATCATCTTGTACCAGGTTTCGAAAATCTCCCGGCCATAGACCCCTTTCAAGGTGATCGCCTTGAAGACGATCTGGGACCAGTCGACGGGCGATTTGCCCGGCGGGATGCCCAGAAGTGCGATCCGGCCGCCCATGACAAGATGTTCCACCATCTGATCCAGCGCGGCCTGATTGCCCGACATTTCAAGGCCAACATCAAATCCTTCTCGCATGCCAAGGCTGTGCTCAACGCTTTTCAGATCCGCCTCGGCCACATTGACAGGGACCACATCGGTAACCCGGGTTGCCAAATCCAGGCGGGCCTGGTTGATATCGGTGATGACCACGTTGCGGGCCCCAGCATGCCGGGCGACCGCCGCCGCCATGATTCCAATCGGCCCGGCGCCCGTGATCAACACATCCTCGCCAACCAGATCAAAACTCAGCGCCGTGTGCACCGCATTGCCGAGCGGATCGAGAATGGTCCCGATTTCGTCATCTATGTCATCGGGCAGCGGCACCACATTGAAGGCGGGCAGGCGCAGATATTCGGCAAAAGCGCCCGGCTCGTTCACGCCAATGCCCCGTGTTTCCGGGTCCAGGTGAAACTTGCCCGCCCGGGACTGGCGGGACTGTTTGCCAATCAGATGCCCTTCGCCAGAGCAGCGTTGGCCGATGGCGAATTCGCTCACATTGCGGCCAAGTTCTACAATCTCGCCGGCGAATTCATGGCCGGTGATCAGCGGCACCGGAACCGTTCTGGCGGCCCACTCGTCCCAGTTCCAGATATGGATATCCGTACCGCAAATGCCGGTCTTGTGGATCTTGATCAGAACATCATCCGGCCCGATCTCCGGCACCGGGGCCCGGGTGATCCAAAGGCCCTCCCTGGGCTCCAGCTTGCTAAGGGCCTTCATCTGATTGCTGCTCATGACAGAACCCCCGTGTTCTTGCCTGCTTTTTCAAAAGCGGAGAGCGCCCGGTCCAGATCCGCCTGGCTCAATGCTGCATTCATCTGAGTGCGGATGCGGGCCTGGCCGCGTGGCACAACGGGAAAGAAGAAACCGGAGACATAGACCCCCTCTTCAAACAAGGCTGCTGCCATCGCCTGGGCCAGTTTTGCCTCCCCCAGCATGACGGGGATGATCGGGTGTTCCCCCGGGAGAAGGCTGAAGCCGAGCGCTTCCAGTCCGGCCCGCCAATAGCGGGAATTGTCAAACAGGCGCTGTCGCAGCCCATCGCCTTCTTCCACCAGCCGGATGGCCTCAAGACCGCTCATGACAATGGCGGGCGGCAGAGAGTTGGAAAAGAGATAGGGCCGCGCCCGCTGGCGCAGCAGATCGACAACCGGCTGAGGGCCTGCAATGTAACCGCCAATGCCGCCACCCAGCGCCTTGCCCAGCGTACCGGTGAGAATATCCACATCAACGCCGAAATGGGCAGGCGTGCCCTCCCCCTTTGGTCCCATGAAACCGGTGGCATGGCAGTCATCCACCATCACAACCGCGTCATAGGTTTTGGCCAGGGCGGTAATCTCCGGAAGCTTCGCCAGGTAGCCATCCATGGAAAAAACGCCATCTGTCGCAATCATGATATGCCGGGTGCCAGCCGCCCGCGCCTCTTTCAGCTTGGCCTCCAGATCTGCCATATCGGAATTGGCATAACGGTACCGCTTGGCCTTGCACAGGCGGATGCCGTCAATGATCGAGGCGTGATTGAGCTCGTCCGATATGATCGCGTCCTCCGGACCCAAAAGCGGCTCGAACAGGCCGCCATTGGCATCAAAACAGGCTGCAAACAGAATGGCATCATCCTTACCGAGAAAGCCAGCAAGACGCTGTTCCAGCTGGCGGTGAATGTCCTGGGTGCCGCAGATAAAGCGCACGGACGCCATACCGAAACCTTTGGGGGACAGGGCACTTCTTGCCGCCTCTTCAAGAGCGGGATCATCGGCAAGGCCGAGATAATTGTTGGCGCACAGATTGATGAGCTCGCGCCCGCCAACCTTGATCCACCCGCCCTGGGGCGAGGTGATCAGCCGCTCCTGCTTGAAAAGGCCCTCGGCCTCAATCTCTTGGAGCGTTGCAGTAATTTGGGACAGAAAGGCATGGGACACGGCCATCACTCCGGCAAACTGGATATTTTTTCCATTATACCGGAATTTAAGCAGCTGCAAAAGAGAGCAAATCCAATATGACGGAAATAGACCCTGCCCCCTGAGAAGGCACACCGTCTCTCAAAAAGCGCCTCCTGCCTGACGCATCTTTTCTTTTTATAGTTTCACCACCATCAGAATGGCCCGGGCCGGGCCGCCAATGGCCTCGATGCAATGGGGCACATCGGCGGCATAGCGGGCGGTATCGCCTTCGTTGATCACCCCTTTGGCAACACCGGAGGTGACTTCCAGCCGCCCTGCGCCAGCAATCAGCTGTTCACGGGTGCCCCGCTCATGAGGCTTGCTGTCCAGCTTGCCGCCTTTGGTGAAAATCAGCTCATAGACTTCCAGCTTGCCCGCGTCCTGAGGCGGCGACAGGATCCGGATCTTGCAGCCATCCCCGGCCCGGTCGAGAGCCGGGGTCTGATGTTCATGGAGGATTTCGACCCTGTCCTCGGCAGCTTCCTCGCCGAGCAGGCCCGCGAAGTCCACATTCAGCGCCCGGGTCAGGTTCAAAAGCGTTGCAACGGTCGGGTTCGATTCACCCCGCTCGATCTGGCTGACCATCGACCGGGAGACGCCGGACAGTTTTTCAACCGCCTCCAGAGACAGGCCTTGAGCACGGCGGGCTTTTTTCAATCGGTCCGGAAGACGGGCAAGGATTTCGGAATCTGTCATAACGGAACGCATAACACAGGCACGCAGGCCTGTGCCATGTCCACGAGCCGGACCCCGTCCTGCCTGAAACCGGAGAGGCCTGCACCGGCCTCTGATCCCCTCTTGCGGTCCGTGTCGCACCGGAGCCTTCAATCCGGGCAACAGACAGATCCGGCCCAGAGCCGTGTCAGTCTCTCGACCGCAGTTGTGTCCTTAAGAAATCAGCCTTCAACTGGCCCAGGGCACATGGCTCTTGAGAATGTCGCCCGGCCCCAGAATGCAGGGCTCCTGATCAAACTTCAAAAGTGCCAACTCGTCCCGGGTGTCGTGGACAAGCTCTTCGAAAGAAATCCGCTTCCTCGCTCTCAGGATCTTGGCCATGTTGAACGTGAACGCGCCGTGGCTTGTCACCCCGTGGCGGTATTCATAGGAAAATTGCTCAGCCCGGCACGCTTCGATGATCACCGGTAGATAGGCCCCCTTGGCCTTGTCCGGATCCTTCTTTTTCATCGCCTCATATTGTTTGGCTGTCAGGCCGCGCAACATGGAGGCCCGGCCGATCCGTTCTGTCGCTCCTTCCGGCCCAAAGAACTCCGCCGCCACTTGTTTGTCATCGGTGAAGGCAGCGTTCAGATGCTGAAAGCCGCGTGGAACCCAGGTGTCGGTTTTCAAATCCCATTTCAATTCCCGGTGGCGGATATCATCCGGTGGCGAAACCCCACGGATCCTGGCGCCGCCATTCTTGTGCAAGCCGCCGGAATTGCAGCAGTCAAAGATCATCACCAGCCGGCAGTCATAGGGCAGCTGGCTGTAGAGCTCGAAGATCTGCCGATCGGCAATGGAGGTTTCCGCGCTCCAGTCGAAGTCCCACGGCACCAGGGTTTCGACAAAATGATCCGGCTCCCCTTCAGCATTGTATTCCGGATAGCGCGCACCGTGGCCGCTGTAATAGAATACCAGTTCATCGCCCGGTTTCGGATCATCCAGCAGCCAGTCGAGCCGCTCCAGAATCCCCTTTGCGGTCGCGCGCCCGTCCAGACAGGTGCGGATGGACGAGGCCGGCATGCCGCCACGCTGCAGCACTTCGCTCATTGTGAACACGTCATTGACGCAGCCTTCCAGCGCATCCGACGCACTCGGATAGTCGTTGATGCCCACAAGCAGCGCCTTTTGCTCCTTGGCCCGCGATGTCTTCATGCCGCGCATGGATTTGACCAGGGTCTTGGTCTGGCCCAGCAGCGTGACATAAGGCATCCAGACATCGGCAACGGTCTGCTCATGGCTCAGATATTCCGTAGCCGCATGGTCCGCGATGCCGTCAATATCGAACGGTGTCAGGGTTTGGCGGAAGTTGCTGGCATCAATATTCACGATCGGCCGGGTGAAGACATCATCATGCTCGTTGTAAAGGTGGTGCCAGAATTCAACGCCCAGCGCCCCGATCCGTCCGTTGGTCAGGTTTTTCAGGACAAACGGGTTGTTGAGCTGGGACCCGAACGTCACATAGACAGCGCCCTTGAGCGCCTTTTTCACAGCCGCCGCCTGCGCATCCTCATGGGCAAAAGCGTCATAGGACAACAGCGACCCCAAGCTATGCGCCAGAATGATGTCGGGCTTGTGCTTGGCCACCTCCGAGAGGATGAAGGCGCGGGTTTTGGTCTTGAAGTCATCATCCGCGCACCAGGCCACCACATAGCCAGCCGTCCAGCGAATCCTGTCCGTAACCCCGGACAGCAGACCGCCCCGGCGCCTGAACCCGGAGGAAATACCGCTCCAGCCCAGTTTGACCAGCGCTTTCATCGTCTCCAGGAAGGACAGTTTTGTCTCTTCAAAAATCGGATCGTAATTCACGAACTTGAATTTCAGCCTCGCATTCGGTGGCAGCGGAAACGCATCTCTGATCGCGGCCTCCCAGCGCCCCTCCCAAGTGCCGTCTGTGTGATTTCCAAGACCGTGAATGCACAATATGTCAATCTGCTTGACCATCTTTTCACTCCTAAAAAATAATCGTATAAATTTCAATCAATACAGCCTTTACCAAAAGTTACTTTAGGTCAATAACAAACAACTCAAACAATTTTCCTTCCGCAAGCGCCGCATCCTCCCTCCCGTTGCAACAGGACGCGGTCGCAATTCACCTCATTGAAGTCGCAATTGGAACATTTGCTGCGGTGCGCCCTCCCTTAGCGTTTCGGCACGGATACCCGAGGCTTTGAGGAAAGCCCGGTGCCGGATTGGATGGAAGCGCCCGGGGAGACCAGTATGGCCAGCGACATCGAAATTGCCCGCGCCGCAAAGATGAAACCGGTTGCGGAGATCGGTGCCCGGCTGGAAATTCCCGAAGAGGCGCTGTTGCCCTATGGACGCACCAAGGCCAAGGTTTCGGCGGAGTTCATCAAAGGCCTTGAGGGACGCCGGTCCGGTAAACTGATCCTGGTCACCGCAATCAACCCGACCCCGGCCGGGGAAGGCAAAACCACCACCACCGTTGGTCTGGGAGACGGGCTGAACCGGATCGGCAAGAACGCAATGATCTGCCTGCGGGAACCCTCTCTCGGCCCCTGCTTCGGCATGAAGGGCGGTGCGGCCGGAGGGGGCCACGCCCAGGTCGTGCCCATGGAAGATATCAACCTGCATTTCACCGGCGACTTCCACGCGATCACGTCCGCGCACAATCTCCTGTCTGCCCTGATCGACAATCACATCCATTGGGGCAATGCGCTTGGCATCGATCCGCGCCGGGTGACCTGGCGCCGGGTCATGGACATGAATGACCGGGCCCTGCGCTCCATCGTCTGTTCGTTGGGCGGGGTGTCCAACGGCTATCCGCGCGAGGGCGGCTTCGATATCACGGTCGCATCTGAAATCATGGCCATTCTCTGCCTCGCAACAGATCTTGACGATCTGCAGACGCGTCTGGGCGACATCATTGTCGCTTACCGGCATGACCGAACACCTGTGCGGGCGCGGGAACTTGAGGCCGACGGGGCCATGACCGTTCTTTTGAAAGAGGCCTTGCAGCCAAATCTCGTTCAGACCCTGGAAAACAACCCGGCTTTCGTTCACGGAGGGCCCTTTGCCAACATCGCCCATGGCTGCAATTCGGTTGTTGCCACCCGTACCGCGCTCAAACTGGCGGACTATGTGGTGACTGAAGCCGGGTTCGGGGCAGATCTGGGCGCTGAAAAATTCTTCGACATCAAATGCCGCAAGGCCGGGATCTCCCCTGATGCGGTGGTGATCGTGGCAACCATCAAGGCCCTCAAAATGAATGGGGGCATTGCCAGGGAAGATCTGGGCACGGAAAATGTTGACGCCGTTGCCAAGGGGTGCGTCAACCTCGGCCGCCATATCGAAAATGTGAAACAGTTCGGCGTTCCGGCTGTTGTCGCCATCAATCACTTCACGGCGGATACGGAAGCGGAAGTGCAGGCCGTGAAGGATTACTGCGCAGAACTTGGCGCCGACGCCGTCCTGGCCACCCACTGGGCCAATGGCTCGAACGGCACCCGGGAGCTGGCGGAACGGGTTGTGGCCCTTGCCGAAAGCGGAGCCTCTCAGTTCGCGCCGCTCTATGACGACAGCCTGCCGCTCTTCGAAAAAATCGAGACCATTGCCAAGCGGATCTACCGAGCTGACGAGGTCCTGGCGGACAAATCCGTGCGCGATCAGCTCAAGCGCTGGGAAACCGACGGTTTCGGTCATCTGCCCGTCTGCATGGCCAAGACCCAGTATTCCTTCACGACCGACCCGCAGCTTCGTGGAGCCCCGACCGGCCACAGCCTGCCTGTCCGCGAAGTGCGTCTGTCGGCAGGGGCCGGTTTCATCGTGGTGATCTGCGGGGAAATCATGACCATGCCGGGATTGCCGCGCCTGCCTTCAGCCAACCACATCAAGCTGGACGACAATGGCCAGATCGAAGGCCTGTTCTGAGGCGCGCCAGACCCAGCATGCGAAAGAGCGGGTCCTGATCCGCTTTTTTGCCATCCGGATCTCCATCACCCGCCCCTGCTTCTGTCGCGTAAACGACTGGCCGTGTCGTTTTGAAGATACCGGTATTTCCGGCTTGCAGCTTAAGCTTTTTCATCGCGTTTCTGCGCTTTTGCCTTGCTGGAGCTGCCCATGTCCGAGGAAGAAGACATCGATCTCGCCGCCCTGTCCGATGACGAGCTGGTCGAGCAGATGCATGATGATCTTTATGACGGACTTCAGGATGAAATCGCCGAGGCGGTCAACATTCTGCTGGAGCGGGGCTGGGCCCCATATGACATCCTGACCAAGGCACTTGTGGAAGGCATGCGGATCGTCGGGATCGACTTCCGTGATGGCATCCTGTTTGTGCCCGAAGTGCTGCTGTCGGCCAATGCCATGAAGGCGGGCATGGGCATTCTGCGCCCGCTGCTGGCGGAAACCGGAGCTCCCAAGGTCGGCAAGATGGTGATCGGCACCGTCAAGGGCGACATTCACGACATCGGCAAGAACCTTGTGTCCATGATGATGGAAGGCGCTGGCTTTGAAGTGATCGATATCGGCATCAACAATCCGGTCGAGAACTATCTGGCTGCGCTGGAAGAGCATCAACCGGAAATCCTCGGCATGTCGGCGCTTTTGACCACCACCATGCCCTATATGAAAGTCGTCATTGACGAGATGAAGGCCAAGGGCATCCGGGACGATTATATCGTGCTTGTCGGCGGCGCTCCGCTGAACGAAGAATTCGGCGAAGCCGTTGGCGCGGACGGCTATTGCCGGGATGCGGCCGTGGCCGTTGAGATGGCCAAGGATCTGATTGCCCGCCGCCACAACCAGCTCGCATCCCAGGGCTGACCCTGCCATGTTTGAAGAGGCGCCCGGCATGCAAAACGGCGAGCCTCTTTTTCCCATTGAGAGCGACAAGAGCGCGCACGATAAAGATGCGCCCCAAAAGACCGGGCGCGTGCTGGTCATTGCCTGCGGCGCACTGGCGCGGGAAATCATGGCCGTGCGCGATCTCAACGGACTGGATCATATCGATCTGACCTGCCTGCCCGCCCAGCTTCACAACACCCCTGAGAAGATCCCGGGTGAAGTCCGCCGCGCCATCCTTGAGAACAAGGAGGCCTATGACGACATTCTTGTGGGCTATGGCGATTGCGGCACCGGCGGCCGCCTCGACAAGGTTTTGGCAGACACCGGCAGCCGCCGCCTGGACGGCGCCCATTGTTATGCTTTTTTGACAGGCCTGTCCGGCTTTGACCGGATAGCAGAGGAAGAGCCCGGCACCTTCTATCTGACCGACTTCCTGGCCCGCCATTTCCAGACCATGGTGATTGAGCCGCTCGGCCTCGACTGGCACCCCCATTTGAAGGACATGTATTTCGCGCACTACACGCGGCTGGTCTATCTGTCCCAGACCGAGGATCCGGCATTGGAAGAAGCTGCCCGCGCCGCTGCCGCCCGGCTAAGCCTGCGCTACGAGCATCACCATACCGGCTATGGCCTGCTAACCGGCTTCCTCAAGAGCTGACCCATCGGCAAAAGCCCCTGGGTCAGGTCGGATTTCCACGGTCCAATGCCGCTATCAGGCGGCCGGTTTCTGCCCCTTGTGGCGATCATGAGCGGAAAGGAAAGGCACCGCATGGCACAGAAGATCATCGTGTTCTGGCGTGATATTCCGGCCCAGATCCTGATCCGGAAAGGGCGCAAAGCCGCGCGCCGGGAACTTCCGGCCATGTTCATGGAGGCGATTGATGCCTGCGCCATGCGCATCGGTGCCAAAGACAGCGAGGCCTATATGACCGAATGGCGCCGGACCGACCCGGTCGACGTCTCCGATGATCTGGAGGCGGAAGCCGACACGGCCTTGAGGGCCCTTGTCACAGCCTATCCGAAAGACCGGCTGAAAGAGCTGCTTGCCAAAGGAGGCTCCGAGCATGGGTGACCAGCCGCGCATGGCGCACGGGCGCCTGCCTGCCTCGACGGAAATGTCCCCCAGGCAAGTGGTCGAAAAGACCGGCTTGCTGGCGTCCATTCCAGCCGGAACACGGGTCTATGTCACCGATTTGGGCAACGCCCCTGAGGATCTGATCGTTGCGGCCACCCGCTGCCTGAGCGACCATAGCCTGGTCGCCGTGCCCCACATGGCCGCACGGCGCTATCCCTCTCTGGCGGCCTTCGAGCGCCGCATCCTCCGCCTGACCCAGGAAGGCGGGGCCCGCGAGGTGCTGGCCATTGCCGGCGAAACCGACGCGCCTGGCCCGCTGCTCTCCTCTGTCGCGCTTCTGGAAACCGGCTTGTTCGACAAGCTGGGCATCACCGGGATCGCCGTTGCCGGGCACCCGGAAGGCGCCCCAGGCATTCCGCCCGAGGTGCTGCGCCGCTTTTTGATGCGCAAACACGAGCTGGCCGCAGACAGCGATGCGGCGTTCCGGATCGTGACGCAATTCGGCTTTGATCCCCACCGGGTCAGCCTCTGGCTGGACGAGCTGGAAAGCTGGGGCAACCGTTTCCCGGTGCATCTGGGGGTCGCAGGGCCCGCGAAGATGACCACGCTCTTGAAATATGCCGCCTTTGCCGGGGTCGAGAATTCCCTCGCGTTTTTGAAAAAGCGCGGCGGCGCGGTGGTCTCCATGCTGTCGGGCTATGACCCGGAAAGCATGGTCGAGCCGCTGGAATCCCGGGTTGCCCTGGAACGCGGCAGCCAGCTTGACCAGATCCATGTCTATCCGTTTGGCGGCGTCCAGAAAACCGCCGACTGGCTCCACGCCCGCGGGAGCTGGTCCTTCCCCCCTGTTCCGTCCATGACTGCGAATGAGAGCGCCTGAATGACCCGTACCCTTGTCGCCTCCGCCACCCGGGAAGCCGTCATCGGCTTCGATCAACCCTTTTGCGTGATTGGGGAACGGATCAATCCGACCGGCCGCAAAAAGCTGGCCGCTGAAATGATCGAGGGCAATTTCGAAACGGTCAAGGCCGACGTCCTCGCCCAGGTCGCTGCCGGTGCCACCATGCTGGATGTGAACGCAGGTGTGACCGCCGTCAATCCGAATGAGACCGAGCCGCCGCTTCTCGTCAGGACACTGGAAATCGTCCAGGAGCTAACCGATGTGCCCCTGTCGATCGACTCCTCCGTCACAGAGGCTATCAAGGCCGGACTAGACGTGGCCAAGGGCCGTCCGCTGGTCAACTCCGTGACGGGCGAAGAGGAAAAACTGGAAGCGATCCTGCCGCTCATCAAGAAATATGATGTGCCGGTGGTTGCCATTTCCAATGACGAAAGCGGCATTTCCGAAGACCCGGATGTGCGTTTTGAGGTGGCCCGGAAGATCGTGGAACGCGCGGCGGATTACGGAATCCCCGCGCACGATATTGTCGTGGACCCGCTGGTCATGCCAATCGGCGCCATGGGCACGGCCGGACAGCAGGTGTTCAAGCTGGTCCGGCGTTTGCGGGATGAGTTGAAGGTCAACACCACCTGCGGCCTTTCCAACATTTCCTTCGGCCTGCCCCACCGCCACGGCATCAATGCGGGCTTTATTCCCATGGTGATCGGCGCGGGCATGACATCGGCCATCATGAATCCCTGCCGTCCCCAGGAAATGGAAGCGGTTCGGGCCGCGAATGTTCTGAACGGCACGGATCCGAATTGCCAGAGCTGGATCATGACCTACCGGGATCACCGTCCGGCCACTTCCGGTCCCGGCGCCGTTCCGTCCGCCACCCCTGCAGAAGGTGGTGCGCCCTCCGGCCCCCGCCGCAGAGGCGGACGCGCGGCCCGGCGTTCGGCCGGGTAACGCCGCCACCCAAGAGATCAGCCAAACCGGATCAGACCCCACAAGAATGAGCGACACTCCGTCCATTGCCAAAGTCGTTTTCCAACCAAGCGGCAAACGCGGCACCTTCGAGGTGGGAACGCCGCTGCTGGATGCAGCCCGCTCGCTTGGGGTCTATGTGGAATCTGTTTGTGGCGGACGGGGCATTTGCGGGCGCTGCCAGGTCTCCGTGTCAGAAGGTGTTTTTGCCAAGGAAAACCTGGTCAGCGAAGCCGGTCATCTGGACGCTGCCACAGACGCCGAGACCCGATATGCGGGCCTGCGCGGCCTGGAAAGCGGCCGGCGCCTGTCCTGCCAGGCCAGGATCCTGGGGGATCTGGTGGTCGATATCCCGGCCGATGCCCAGACCAACCGGCAGATCGTGCGCAAACGGGCCGAGGCCCGGCATATAACCCCGGACAGCGCAGTCACGCTGGTCACGCTCACCCTGGAGGAACCGGATATGGAGACCCCGCGCGGCGATGTGGACCGTCTGCGTGAGGCCTTGGCGAAAAAAACCGGGTTTGCCTCCCTCACCATCGATCCGGCCTTGCTGCCCGGCGTCCAGAAGACCTTGCGCGCAGGCAACTGGACGGTGACCGCCGCCCTTTATGCCGATGGTCACGTGCCGCCCGCAGTCACCGCGCTTTGGCCGGGTAAAAAAACGACCCTTTACGGGCTTGCGGTGGATATCGGCTCCACCACCATCGCCGCCCATTTATGTGATCTTCGCACCGGGCGCACCGTGTCGTCCGCAGGCACATCCAACCCGCAGATCCGCTTCGGCGAAGACCTAATGTCCCGGGTCTCCTATGTGCAGATGAACCCGTCCAGACTGCCCGATCTCACCAGATCCGTGCGCGAGGCGGTGAATGCGCTCACCGGCAAGCTGGTGCGGATCGTCGGTGCGGAACGCGGCGACATCCTTGACGCCGCCTTTGTCGGCAACCCGGTGATGCATCATCTTTTCCTCGGCATCGACCCGGTGGAACTGGGCGGCGCGCCCTTTGCCCTTGCAGCTTCCGACGCCATGGTGCTTCAGGCCCGGGATCTGGATCTGGAGCTTCATCCGGGCGCGCGGGCCTATATGCTGCCCTGCATCGCAGGCCATGTGGGCGCCGATGCTGCGGCAGCGACCCTTGCCGAAGGCCCGCACCGGCAGGACGGGATCACACTTCTGGTGGATGTGGGCACCAATGCGGAGATTGTTCTGGGCAACCGGGAGCGGCTTCTGGCCGCCTCCTCCCCCACCGGCCCGGCCTTTGAAGGGGCCGAGATTTCCTCCGGCCAGCGGGCTGCCCCCGGCGCTATTGAGCGCATCCGCATCGACAAGGAGACGCTGGAGCCCCGCTTCAAGGTCATCGGCGTGGAGGAATGGTCCGATGAGGACGGCTTTGCGGAAAAGGTTGAGGCCGTCGGCGTCACCGGCCTGTGCGGGTCCGGCATCATCGAGGCGGTTGCAGAGATGTATCTGGCAGGCCTGATCACCGAAGACGGGGTCATAGACGGTTCCCTGGCCGCCCGCACGCCGCGCCTGAAAGCAGATGGGCGCACCTTTTCCTATCTGGTGGCCAAAGACGGGGTTGAAATCTCCATCCGCCAGACGGATATCCGGGCGATCCAGCTGGCCAAAGGCGCACTTTACGCGGGCATCAAGCTGCTCCAGGACAAGCTCGGCACCACCCGGATCGACTCAATCCGCCTCGCCGGGGCGTTCGGCAGCTATATCGACCCGAAATACGCCATGATCCTCGGCCTCCTCCCCGACTGTCCTCTGGACGGGGTGTCCGGTGTCGGCAATGCGGCTGGAACCGGCGCACGCATGGCCCTGATCAACCGGGGATACAGGCGCGAGATCGAACAGGCGGTCCGGGAGATCGAAAAGATCGAAACGGCTCTGGAGGCGAAGTTTCAGGAGCATTTCGTCAACGCCATGGCCCTTCCGAACAAGACCGATCCCTTCCCCCATTTGCGGGAGGCTGTTCAACTGCCGGAGCGCAAGACCTCAGCCCCGTCTGAAGCTACCGGCAGCGGCAGGCGCAGGCGGCGCAGACGCGGATAGTCGGCACATTCCGCAGGCGTTCTCCGCGTGCCGGGGCCGGAACCAGACTTCCCCTGGCACTCACAGCAAAAGCAGAGCTCCATCAAGCGCTGGATCAGGCTGGATCAGCCCGGCTTGCCACCACAAATGCAAACGCAACTACTGATCCCAGAAAAACTGGTCCCTCAGGCGCTGCCAGATCTTTTCGCCCACCAGACAGTCATAACGCTGCCGTTCAGAAAATTGGGCGCGGATCACCTGTGGCGGCGCCGGCTGGCGGCCGCCGATTTCCAGGATGAGCTTGCGCCGGACCGCCTCGGGAAACTGGGCCCAGTCGGTGACCGGCAGGACAAAGCTGGCCGGACCGCCGGTCACACAGTGGCGATAATAGACATCCAGATCCGCAATGTTGAACTGCGCGCCCGGACCGCCTGTCGTCATCAGGGGCAACCCGTTGATGGTAATGCCCCGCTCAACGGCCGCATCCCGGGCCAGGGTAACCGGGGCGCCGTGGTTGTTGGGGCCGTCTCCGGAAATGTCGATGACCCGCCGGTCGGCAAGGAACGGCACTGCCTCCAACATCCCGGCCGCCGTTGCAATCGCGCCGGAGATCGAGGTCCGGCGCTGGCTATAGGCCTCCTTGAGCAGGATCCGGTCAGCAAAGCCTTGCGCATCTTCGGTTTTTTCGATCAGGGTCCAATCAGCAATAACCCGGGCATGGGTGTCGTTGGCCCATTCGAACATGATCAGGGCAATCCTCCCATGAGCGCCCTGCTCAATTGCGCGCATCACCTGGGGGCTGGAAATGGCCGCCGCATAACCGCGCCGCTGGATCTGCAATTCTTCCGGAGACATGGATCTGGACACGTCAACGGCCAGCACGAGGGCAACATCCACCGTTTCCTGCGCCCGGGCACTCAGAGCCAGGGCCGCGAGGCAGACCATCGTCACAACGCAAGAACACAAAGACTGAAAGAAACGCCTCCACATGGGCAAAGGATAGCTGAAAATCCGCCGCGCTAAAGCGCTTTCAGCCCCTTCTCTCTTCACCCCTCGGTGAACGGTCCCAGGGCTTGCCGCGACAATTCCTATCGCGCGCCCTGTCCGGTCCGCTATAAGAGCAGAAAAACCGCACATCTCAGGGAGCGACCATGTCCGACACCGCCGCCAACGACCAGAGTGAAAAACCGATGCTGTCCACGCTTCTGCATGAGGGCGTTTACCGGATCGTGATGCAACGGCCCGAGCGCATGAATGCGCTCTCCACGCAGATGATGGCCGCACTGTCCGAAGAACTCACCAGGGCGGCCGGCGATCCGGCGGTGCGGGTTGTGCTGCTTGGGGCGGAGGGCAAGGTCTTCTGCGCCGGACATGATCTGAAGGAACTGACGGCGGCCCGCGCGGATGCGGATGGCGGCAAGGCCGCCTATGAGCGTATCATGCGCCAGTGCTCCGATCTGATGCAGCAGATCGTGCGCCTGCCCAAGCCGGTGATTGCGGTCGTGACCGGTGTTGCAACGGCCGCCGGGTGTCAGCTGGTCGCCTCCTGCGACCTGGCAATTGCCACCGATACGGCCACCTTCTGCACTCCGGGCGTCAATATCGGCCTGTTCTGTTCCACGCCCATGGTGGCTCTCTCCCGCAATGTGGCGCCGAAACAGGCCATGGAGATGCTCTTGACCGGGGAAAGCATCGATGCGTCCACCGCCAAGGAATTCGGCCTGATCAACCGGATCGTGCCTGGCGACTATCTGGAGCAGGTCGTCCAGAAATACGCCGCCGTGATCGCCTCAAAGTCTTCCAAGACCCTTCAGATCGGCAAGGAAGCCTTTTACCGGCAGCTGGAAATGCCCCTTGCGCAGGCCTATGACTTCGCCGCGCAGACCATGGTCGAGAATATGATGGCAAGGGACGCGGAAGAAGGGATTTCCGCCTTCCTGCAGAAACGGTCTCCAGACTGGACGGACAGCTGACGGCTCCGGCAGAAAGAACGGGAACCGCGTTTTGGGGCCTTGCCACGGGTTTTCATTTCGCCTTGGATAGCGCCGCACAGCCAGGGATCTTGCCTTCATGAACCATGACAGCTACTCCGACGCCTATATCAAGGGCATTCTGGACGAGGTGAAGACCGTCGCCATGATCGGCGCCAGCGCCAACAATGTGCGCCCGTCCTATTTCGTGCTGAAATACATGCTCGCCAAGGGCTACGAGGTCTGGCCGGTCAATCCGGGCCAGGCGGGCAAGGAGATCCTGGGCCAGAAGGTCTATGCGGGGCTGGACGACCTGCCCGGCACCCCGGACATGATCGATATCTTCCGCAATTCGGAGGCGGCCGGAGGCATTGTGGATGCGGTTCTGGCCAGCGGAAAACTGCCCAAGGTGATCTGGATGCAGCTCACCGTCCGCCATGAGAACGCGGCGGAGCGGGCAGAAGCGGCCGGGATCAAGGTGGTCATGAACCGCTGTCCGAAAATCGAGTATGGCCGCCTGTCCGGCGAGATCGGCTGGGCCGGGGTCAATTCCAAAACCCTGTCCTCCAAACGCCCGGCCTTGAAATCAGGCTTTCAGCACCGGGGCCTTGTCAGCCGCAAGACTGACTGAGACCGGACCGCCCCTTGAGGCCGTTCCCGGCACTGCCTTGAAATCAATATTCCAATAGGGCCGCTCAAATGGAAAAATCCTGCTTTGACCGGCCCTCCGCCTTCGGCCAGACTGGCCGCCAGATTCAACAGGGAGGTTCTTCATGAGCGACACTATTCCAGGATTTTCCACGCTGGCCATCCATGCGGGCGCGTCCCCCGACCCGTCCACCGGCGCGCGCGCAACCCCCATCTACCAGACCACGTCTTTTGTCTTTGACGATGTCGACCATGCTGCGTCCCTGTTCGGCCTGCAGGCTTTCGGTAACATCTATACCCGGATCACCAACCCAACGACTGCGGTGCTGGAAGAGCGGGTCGCGGCCCTTGAAGGGGGTACGGCGGCCCTGGCGACTGCGTCCGGTCACTCCGCCCAACTCCTTTGTTTCCACACTTTAATGCAGCCGGGCGACAATATTGTCGCGGCCAACAAGCTTTATGGCGGGTCCATCAACCAGCTGAACCACTCGTTCAAGAGTTTCGGCTGGGATGTGAAATGGGCAGATCCGGCCAATATCGGCACGTTTGAAGCGGCCATTGACGCCAATACAAAGGCGATCTTTATCGAGAGCCTCGCCAATCCCGGCGGCATTGTCGTTGATATTGAAGCCATTTCGCGGATCGCCAAGGCCAAGGGCATCCCGCTCGTGGTCGACAACACCATGGCAACGCCCTATCTGTGCCGCCCGATTGAGCATGGCGCGGATATCGTTCTGCACTCACTGACAAAATTCATGGGCGGTCACGGCAATTCCATGGGCGGCATCATCGTGGATGGCGGCAGCTTCGACTGGTCGGCCGGTGGCAAATATCCGCTTCTGTCAGAACCGCGCCCGGAATATCAGGGCGTTGTGCTGCACGAGACCTTCGGCAATTTCGCCTTTGCCATTGCCTGCCGGGTGCTTGGGCTGCGCGATCTTGGACCGGCCATTTCCCCCTTCAACGCGTTCATGATTCTGACAGGCATCGAGACCCTGCCCCTGCGTATGCAGCGCCATGCTGACAACGCCAAAAAAGTTGCCTTGCACCTGTCCGGCCATGACAAGGTCAGCTGGGTGTCCTATGCCGCCCTGCCGGAGGACAAGCACCACGCGCTGCAGCAGAAATACATGCCCAACGGCGCAGGCGCCGTGTTCACCTTCGGGGTTGAGGGCGGCTATGACGCTGGGGTGTCGCTGGTCTCCAAGGTCGAGCTGTTCTCGCATCTGGCCAATATCGGCGACACGCGCAGCCTGATCATCCACCCTGCGTCGACCACCCACCGCCAGTTGAACGACGAACAGAAAGTGGCGGCAGGCGCTGGCCCGGATGTGGTGCGTATTTCCATTGGCCTGGAAGATGTGGACGACATCATCGCCGACCTGAACCAGGCTCTGGCCGGCTGACAAGGCTACGGCCCTCTCCAGCTGCAGATCACGGCTGCCGCGCCAGCCCTTCAAAGAACAAAACGCCCGCCGGAGCTTGATCCGGAGGGCGTTTTTTTCAGGCCACTCAATGCGACGGCGTGTGCGCGACATGCGCAGCCCTAATCAGGCTGCGGTCTGGCTGAGATGGCTGTTCTGGCGGCGTTCGACACCGGTATAGCTCGGGCTGTCAGGATCCCGGCGGTCAAAAGGCCCGGTGCGCAGCGCGATGTAGAATTCCTTGACTGCATTTTCCATGGCACTTGCCTGTTGAGACAAGCGCTCAGACGCCGTCTGTACGGTGCTGGCCGTTTCGCTGGCCACATTGATCGTATCGCTGACATCGGTGACATTTGAAGCAAGCGTTTGCATCGCTTCGGACGCCACGCCCGTGGTCTGTGAGATCTCCCGGGTTGAGGCACCTTGCTCTTCAACCGCAGCCGCGATTGTGGAGGTCACGGCATCCAGTTGCTGCCCCATCTTTTCAATGTCGCGAATGCTCTCCACGGCACGGTGGGTTGCCCCCTGAATGCCCGAGATCTGATCAGAAATCTCTCCGGTGGCTTTGGAAGTCTGATCGGCCAGTTCCTTGACCTCGGCGGCCACGACGGCAAACCCTCGTCCCGCCTCACCGGCCCGTGCCGCTTCAATGGTGGCATTCAGAGCCAGCAGGTTGGTTTGCTCCGCAATGTCCCGGATCAGGTTGACAACCGCCCCGACCTTCTCGCCCGCTGCTGCCAGGCTGCTCATTTCCTCAACGGAAGACCGGGTCTTTTCACTCGTCTGCTGCACAACATCGGTCGCGGTCGTCACCTGGCGGGCAATCTCCTGAACCGAACTGGCCAGTTCTTCCGTGGCAGCGGCAACAGTTTGCATGTTCGTGTTTGTGCTATGCGCTGCCTGGTCGGCGCCACTTGCCTTGCCTTTTGCCTGTTCCGACAAAGTGCCAAGGTCGCTTGCCGACTGCTGCATGGATTTACTGTCCTGCATCAGAATCTTCATGATCGCATCGGCAGATTCCTTGAATTTCTCGATCGCTTCTTCCGTAATTTTGTGGGTCGCATGACGGGCCTCCTCCTGCTGCTTGTTCTCCGCTTCCAGCCGCTCCCGGGCGATGGCATTTTCCTTGAACACCTCGACCGCCTGGGCCATGTCGCCGATTTCATCTCCCCGGTCGAGGCAGGGTACGCCAACCCCCAGATCGTTTTCAGCAAGACTGCGCATGGCGACGGTCATGGAAGAAATGGAGCTGGACAGGCTGCGCGAGAGGGAAATCGCAACAAACAGTCCAAAGCCAAAGGCAACAACACCGGCAAGGGCGACAATCAGTTCCTGGCGTTCAAAGGCAGCGCTGATGTCCGGTCCGATGGTGTTCTGCCTGGAAACGTATGCAGCAACCATTGCCTCGGATTGGCTTGTGGCGCGTGGACCGGCCACATCAAGCGTCTCGGCATAGATGCTGTTACGGGACTGAACCGCCTCAAAAATCTGGCCGAAAATGGTTTTCATGGCCTTCAGATCGTCCTGAACTTGTTTGGTCAAATCCCGCCGGGTCGGATCCTCCAGAACACTCAGCAGGATCTTTGTCTGCACATTGGCTTTTTTCATTTCTTTCTGGAAACGGGCCAGCGCCTCTTCCGCATTTACGAGCAGAAATTGCTGCGCATAGTAGCGGGCCAGAAGGACACGCTGCTGTGTGCGGCCAGCATAAAAAGCCGCAATTGCATCCTTATCCTTGTAAGCACTTTCCATCACCTGTGAAAGTTTCTTCCGGGCAGCAACGCCAAGCGGGAGGAAGGATTTGTTGACAAGCTCGTTGCGCTGCTCCTGAAGCGCCCAAGCCTGTTCGAACCCGTTGCGATAGCTTTCCAGATCACGCTTGAGCGCGTCCAGCTGCGCCAGCTCTTCGTCCCTGACCTGAGGCCGAATGCTGGTGATTTGCTTTTCAACATCGGAGACCCTTTGCCGGACATTGGCAAGCGCCTGCGGATTGCCACTTGCCCGGAACTTCATTGTCTCCAGGCGCAGTACCGTGATTTTCTGAGCGATCTCTTCAAACGCAACACTTGCGTGCGCGGCCTGCCTGTACTCCGCGAACCGGCTGAACGACTCTTGCGTTGTAAAAACGCTGAAGGTTGCCATCGCGATCAGAACCAGGAGGATTGACCCGAATCCGGCCCATAATTTTCGGCTGATCGGCCAGTTCTTCATCATCAGAAAAAATCTCCCAATTACGCAAGGTTATCTACTAAGATAATGAAATTCATGAATCAAAAATTTATAAATGCGTGCAATTTATTGAATTACACCATGTCACTACTAACGAGATATTGCTGTAAACTTCTGGATTCAATAGATATTTTGTTCGGTAAAATTTTGCGTTTTCTGGACATGCCCCGTCCCTCACGGGTGCAGATCCACGCCAGGAGACCGTTGAAGGGAGCCGTTTCGGCAAACAACACCTTCAGATTGATACCAGTTTTGTGAAGAGGAACCGGACAAGACGGACGGCGATCAAGTCTTCCAGCGAGGGAAACTCGAACGATCATCGAAAAGCTGCAAAATCTATTGCCTACCCCCGTAACGGGAATGACCCTTTCAAAACTGCCAGATAGTCGACAGCCGCCGCCAGCACACATACCGCAAAGCCCTGGTGCACCAAGGCGATAGACAGGGGCACGTGCCAGATCAGGGTTAAAACGCCAAACACAGCCTGCAGCAGAAGAAATCCGCCTACATGGGCACCTGCGCGGCGTAAAGGCCCTCGCTTGCTGACGTGAAAGGTCAACGCCATCAGCCCAAGTCCGCACAGGACCAGCAGATAGGCCGTCATGCGGTGCTGAAACTGAACCGTCTGGACATTTTCAAAGACATTCAGCCAGACAGGCTCCATTACCAGCAGGCTGCCCGGAATGATCTTTCCATCCATCAGCGGCCAGGTGTTGAAGGTCAGCCCCGCATTGAGCCCGGCCACCAGCCCACCCAGGAAGATCTGCACGAACACAAGTCCCAGAACACATTTTCCCGGAAAAGACAGACGGCTTTCCTCGTCGCGAACCGGAGAGTCCAGAGGCGACAGTCTGCGCGCGAGCCAAAAAAGATAGGCGAAAATGACCAGAGCCAGCGTCAGATGAATAGCCAGCCGGTATTGGCTGACATCCACCCGGTCCACCAGCCCGGAGCTCACCATCCACCAGCCGACGGCTCCCTGCAGCCCGCCAAGCCCCAGACCGAGCAAAAGCCGTGGTTTAAGCCAGGGTTCGATCCGCCCGGCCAACCAGAACCCGGCCATGGGCACAAAAAACGCCACGCCAATGAGACGGCCCAGCAGCCTGTGCCCCCATTCCCACCAGAAGATAAACTTGAATTCCTCCAGGCTCATACCCTTGTTGATCAGCTGGTATTCGGGTATCTGGCGGTATTTTTCCAGTTCCTGCTCCCATTCCGGAACGCTAAGCGGCGGGATCACCCCATGGATCGGTTTCCATTCGGTGATCGACAGACCGGATTCGGTCAATCGTGTCGCTCCGCCGACAACGACCATCACAAGGATCATCGCGCAGATAGTATAGAGCCACCAGCGGATCATCGCCCGGCTCCGCTTGATCCGCTCCAGTTTCGCCGGCAAGGGTTTCGCCTGCCCGTCCAGGGCATTGTCTGCAACTGCATTCATGGGTGTGATCCGGATTGTCCCGCCGTGGATTTGACCTTTGTCCAGCGGAGATATAGGTGCAAGGGCAGTCCGGCAAGCGATGTGAGACATTTTGCCGTGCCGGACCGGCTTTAAAACCAATCAACCGGACGGCGGAGCATGGTGCCCTCATTTCGCAAATTCATTGGAATGGTGCTGCTGGTCAGCTTCGTTGTCGTCTACGCCTTCACCGCCATGGTGATCGGCGACATGACCTTGCAAAAGTCGTCCAATCTGGTGCGCTTCATCTATTTCGCAATTGCCGGGCTGGTGTGGGTCGTCCCGGCCGGGGCGATCATCTGGTGGATGGAAAAGAGCGGGAAGAACCGGACCTGATGCCGAAGCCGGACGTGGCCCAGCGGGCGGCTTTGTGAAGCGCAAACGGGGCTCCGGTCAGATACTGGTCCACGATGGCCGGGTCCTGGAACCTGCCATTCAGCGATACTCTCGGCAGCATCATCGGATCGCGCGCATTGGCCGATTGCAGCACACCCGGCAAAGTCGTGACCGAGGAGGCGAAGCCGGTCTCGCGCAAAAGGTCCGCATCGCGCAGGCTGACCGCATGGGATTTGCCATAGGGATAGGCGAAATGCTTAGGCCGCCGCCCAAGTTCCTCTTCAAGCTTGTGTACGCCGGTTAGAATGTCGGCCCGGGCGGCGGCACAGTCCAGACGCGCCAGAGCAAAGTGATCGTGCGTATGGGCGCCGATCGTAACAAGCGGGTCGCCAGCCAGCTGTCGCACCTCGTCCCAGCTCATCATTTCCCTGTCAGCCAGCGCCGCCAGATCCAGGCCGTATTTTTCCGCCAGCGCCCGGATGATCCGGCGCTGATCCAATTCGCCGACATCCAGGGTCAGATAGTCGGCCAAGCGCCTGAAACAGGCTTCTTTTTCTACCGCCGTGCGGCAGGACACCCCGTTCTCGGCCCCGGCCTGGGTGAACGTCACTGTGTCATTCTCAGCAATGATCCGCTCCAGGGCGAGCCACCAGAGCTCCGTGCTCCGCTCAATCAGGCCTGTTGCGACAAAAACCGTGAACGGCGCATTCAGCTCCTTCAGCACGGGATAGGCGGTGTCCAGATTGTCCTTGTAGCCGTCGTCAAAGGTCAGCACAGCATAGCGCTGACGGCCATAGCCGGTCTTCAGAAGATCCACCGCTTCGTCGAGAGAGATGATCTCATAGCCATTTGCCCGGATCCGCTCGACGGCAAGACGCAGAAAGTCCGGGGTGATTTCCAGGTGCCTGTTGGGCTGAAACACCTCTGCCCGCGCCGGGCGGACATGATGCATCATGAAGACCGCGCCACAGCCCTGCGTCAGCGGTGCCATTAGGCGCCCGAGTCCTGTTCTTTTCAGAAGCCGGAACGTCCGCGAGACAAGTTTTTGACGAATCCCCATGCAGCTGCAACGCTTATCAATCAAATCCGAACCGGCCCGCTCCTCTGGTGCGGCCGCTGCCATAGTCACAGAGTAGGCACGTATTCTTTAATAATTATTGCTAGATGTATCGAGGGTTGTTCCGAAGAGCCAGCACAGGGTCTCGTCATCCTTACCAATTCGTTAATACCATTCAACTTTTTTGAATGAAGGCCCGTCCCATGCCCGCCAGCAAGGCACCGATAGAGATCGAGATCTTTTCAAGATTTGAGGATCTGGACCGTGACTGGGCGGCCCTTGCGCCTGGCGCTCTCGGCACGCCTTACCAGACCCCGGCCTGGCTCTCGGCCTGGTCCGCCACCTTGGGCACTGCCCTTGCGGTTTCACCCGTTCTTGCCGTGGGACGGATGCGCGGACAGGCTGTCTTCTGCCTGCCATTCGGTCTGCAAAAGACGCCGGCCGGCACCAGCCTGTCCTTCCTCGGGCACCAGAACGGCAACCAGAACACGGGCCTCTGGGCCCCGGATTTTTATGCAGCCGTTGACACGGACCAGATCACACACTGCCTGAAGGATGTTTGCGCGCATGTGAAGGCCGACATGCTTGTTCTTCACAATGTGCCCGAAACCTGGCACGGGCGGCCGCATCCGCTGATCCTGGAAGGCGCCGCCCCGAGCCCCAGCCCGGACTTTGCCCGTGCCCTGCCCCTTGAGTTCGAGCGTCTGTTTCAGGACACTCACAGCAAGTCTTCGCGCAAGAACCTTCTTCGCAAGCAGCGGCATCTGCAGGCCGCCGGCGGCTACCGGGCCGCAAGGGCAGCGGAGCACGTCGAAATTGCCCGTGGGCTCGACGCCTTCTTGGAGCAGCGCGCCCTGCGCGCCAAGGAAGCCGGCATCCCGAACGTGTTTTCGTCCTCTTCTGCCCGGCAGTTTCTGAAGCACCTGCTCGGTCTTGCCGGCGACGGCACCGGTCCGGCCGTGCTGGATCTGTGGACGCTTGAAGTGGACGGAAAAATCCGGGCCACCTATCTGTGCGCCGAACATAGTGGCACGCTTTATGCCTTTAGCAACAGTGTCGCCCATGACGACTTCCTGCCCAACAGTCCCGGCCTTGTGCTGATCAAGGAGATTATCGAAGCGGCCTGTGCCGCGCCGGAGCTGACGCAGATGGACCTCGGCCTTGGAGAAGAGCGCTACAAGACCGCCTGGGCGGCCCCTGTACCGCTGAAAGACAGCCTTCTGGCCCTGTCTTTCAAAGGACACGCCAGGAAACAGATGGGCATGCTGCGCCTGAAGGCCAAAACGGCCGTGCGCAACTCCGGAACGCTCTGGCCGCTTGTCCGGCGTCTGCGCCGCTTGACCTCCGCGCTTCGGAGCACCTGATATGTGTCCGGCTGGATTTGGTACATACCAGTCCGCCCCCTCCAAAGGTTCAAACTGACGGCTTATGCTAGGACTGGGAAACCTGAAGCCTCGGGCGATAAGTCTGCACGATTTGACCGGACCTGCTTTGTCTGCTGAGGCGGCGGATTGCGTGCCGTGGTGGCTCCCGCCCCAAGTGCGATCCAATGATGTCAGCAGGCAAAGGAGACCAGCGCTTCGGGTGATGGAAAGGAACCTGTCTGCAGCGCTGCGCGACGCGCCTTGCCGAATGGCCTGCTTCCCAACATCAAATGGGGCAGACTAATCGCCCGATGCTTCACATCTAGAGCGTTTCCCGCTTACTCCGGCTCATATCCTGCGGCAGCGAAGTAGTTTCTTGCCTCTGAGGGCGTGACTGCGTCTATCGCAGAC
>NZ_JBSWYH010000037.1:0-44722 GCF_056161025.1 Roseibium sp. AWQ4_254 | reverse complement strand
AAAACGTTCGCTGCGCATGGGAGCCTCCTCAAAAGGAAGCTTGAATCACAAAAAACACGATCTGTGAATCCTATATGTCCACAGACTCTAGAACTTCCCGGAGAACTTCATCCCTCTTTTCAAGTTGGGGCATATGTCCTGCGCCCGCGATGGTCGTGAACTCTGCTTTTGGCATGAGTTGATGCAGGGCTTTGCCTCTTTCGAGCGGTATCCAAGGGTCATTTTCACCCCAAACGATTTTCACGGGGCAGCGAATTTCGCCGAACTGAGCCTCGACTTCCTCTGTGTATTTTTCGTCAGCTTGAGCGAATTGGCGATAAAAACTCGTGGAACCCTCCTTGGAGAGCCATGGAGCAACCAAAGCCTCGAAGTCTTCGGCAGGAATGGGATTCACCAAAGCACCCTCGATGTAAGCTGCAACCACCGCCTTATGGATGTGTGGTGGCAAGCCCTGAAAGGCTTCGATATGCCGCCCGACATGATCAAAGAACTCTGAACCCCAGGGACGCATCGCCACTATGTTCATCAGCAGATATCTCTCGAACTCGCATCCATGCAGCAGATGCGCCCTGAGCGTGGTTGCACCGCCGAAATCATGTGCGATCACTCGAGGCCTGGACACCCCCCAATGCGTCAACATCTCGGCGAATACCTCGCCCTGGACATCCAGAGACGTCCGTTGGGTTTCCGATTTGTCCGATTGGCCGTAGCCAGGCATGTCATACCAGTGAACCGTAAAGGACTTCGCCAACTCAGGAATGACCCGATGCCAAGAAAACGAAGACCATGGCCAGCCATGCGCCAACACGAGGTCTGGTCCACTGCCAGCGCGGCCGGCAGCAACGGAGCCAGCACTCGTCTGATAGGTCTCTTCTAATTTCCAATCGGCCATGAAATCTTAATTCTCTTTCAGACGGATGCTACTTTGAAATGATCGAGCATGGGGATCGCTGATACTCGGGCAGTTGCAGCGCTTTGACCTTTGTCCGGAGAGCGGCCGTTGGAGCGTTGCGCAGCGAGGGACAGTTCGAAACCCAAACTTCCTGACTTCTGCGCCGCAGCAAATGTCTGCTCTCAGGCCGTCGTTGACTTTGTTCTTTTGACAGATTTCTAAGGTTTTTCTCTGGCGGGAGAAAGGAAAAAATGGTGCACCGCAGAAACTGGTCGGGCCGCTGTTTGTTTGCTGGCTCCGTTTGTGCTGCTCGCTCGCGCCTTGGAGTGTTCCATCAGACTGTCAACTCGCCGCGCCTGAAGGGCAATTTTCCCCATTGCCTCAGTCCGTAACTCTCGCCCACCACCATTGTAACAAAGTGCATTGGATATAATAACGCTGACAATATATTGTTTGTCACAGGGTGAATTTGTTCAACTTTAAAAAATTGTCATAATATCATGAATTTGTCATGATAATTTCAAGGATTGATGATCTTTGTATTTAGAACTTTCGGACTGAATATTGCCGTCATGATTTTTGAATGCGTATAAGGGGATTGAATATTTAACTGTAATTTAATCCTGAAAACTTACTCATGGACACATAAAGCTCAGGAGCAGTTTGATGAATGTGTCTATCGCAGGTCGAAAAACCAGCGCTATCGCCAAGATTCTCATTGCAGCGACCATTGTCGTTGCCGTCTTTTTCTCTGGATTCGCCATCTACAATGATGCGATGCAGCGAACTGCGAAAACCGAAGAACTCGAAGGGTTTGCTGAAACATCGGGCCTGTCTTCCCGGCAAACCGTCGAAAACTGGTTTCAAGGGCGGATGCTGCTTGCCGAAATGGCGTCCGTGCCCATCGCAGCTGCCCCTAAAATGGGCCTCGAGTTGGTCGACAATGAAGTGCAGCAAAAAACCTTCGTTAACAGCTATTTCGGCGAACAATCGAGCGGCAAGCTCTACACATGGCCATATTGGGATGCTCCGGCCGATTATGATCCGCGCAAGCGTCCTTGGTACAAAACCGCAGTTGACGCAGGTTCCATCGCCTTGAGCGAACCTTATCTGGATCAGGTCAGCGGCGAGCTCGTGATCGCCGTCGTCAACCCCATTTACAAAGGAGGCGACCTGAAAGGTGTCTATGCAGGCGATTTCAGCATCACGGGTTTGAATAAATTGCTGGGCGAGCTTGACCTGCATGGTCTTGGCTATCTCTTCCTGGTGAATGAAAAGGGAGACATTCTGGTTCATCCCAACAAAGAGCTTTTGACGAAAAACATATCTGAACTGTTCCCGGAAAACGTGCCGGCGATGGCGTCTGATTTGCAGACGGTATCGACCCAGGACGGCGACCGCTTGGTGTCGTTCACAAAGCTGGAAAACCTTCCTCTCGCGTCCGACTGGTATATCGGCATGTCGCTGAACAAGGCAGAGGCCTATGCGAGCTTGAACAGGTCGCGCTATGCGGCCGTGGGTGGTACGCTTGTTGCCGGTGTCATCATGCTTGTCACCTTGGCCGCCTTGTTCCACAGGCTGCTTGCACGGCCTCTGGCGTCTGTCACTGCGTCTATGAGCAGGATAGCCGAAGGCGAATTGGACACTCCGATCGTGGGCACAGAGCGCTCTGACGAGATTGGAGCGATCGGTCGTGCGGTGGCTGTCTTCCGGGACAACGCGCAGGTGCGCAAGGAGTTGGAAGCGCAGTCCGAAGAAGACAACCTGATCCAGATGCGTCGCCAAGAGACTATGGAAAGTCTTATTCGAGACTTTCAAAGTGATGTTCAACTTGCCCTGCAAACCGTGGATGACAACACAAGCCGGCTGAACGAGGCGGCTGTCAGCCTGAAGTCTATTGCTAGCCAGACAGAGGAAAGATCGAGCAGTGCGTCGGCTGCCTCTGAACAGGCAACGGCAAACGTTCAAACGGTTGCTTCTGCCGCTGAAGAACTCAGCGCTTCAATTGGAGAAATCAATCGCCAAGTCAACCAGAGCAGTCAGGTTGTTGCCAAGGCGAGTGAGAGCGCGCAGACCTCCAATCACAAGGTCGCAAGTCTGGATGAAGCCGCGCAGAAAATCGGTGAGGTGGTCAGTCTGATTCAGGCCATTGCCGAACAGACAAACCTTCTTGCTTTGAATGCTACGATTGAGGCTGCACGTGCTGGCGAAGCTGGGAAAGGCTTTGCAGTGGTGGCCGCGGAAGTCAAGGAATTGGCGACTCAGACGTCCAAAGCAACAGAGGAGATTTCTTCCCACATTTCGGCGATTCAGGGCTCAACGCGCGAGACCGTTGCGGTGATTGAGGACATCACCAAGATCATGGAAGAGGTGAACGGCTACACGTCTGCAATTGCAGGTGCTGTGGAAGAGCAGGGGGCTGCGACGTCTGAAATTTCTTCCAACGTTTCCGAGGCGGCTCAAGGCACCCGATTGGCTACGGAAAACATGCATGATGTGGCAAATGGGGCGACTCAAACGACCCACACCGCCGACAATGTGCTCGACAGTTCAAACCAAACGGCTCGCAGCACGACAGACCTTCGTGACAAGATTGAAGCGTTCCTGCGCAACGTTGCAGCTGCTTGAGCCGTTGCTCAAGCAGACGATTGTCCTTGGTTCGGGCAAATGTGCCGGGAGTGGTCTTTTAAGAATGCCCGTATGGTCCGGCCCGGAAGCGAGCCGGACCCAAGGACTAGGGTCTGTGGACATATAGGATTCACAGATCCTAGAGGCTGTCAGCCGTTGGCGATATACTGGCCGCCATTGATGGTCATCACCGCGCCGGTCATGAAGGCGGCGGCGTCTGAGGCGAGGTAGACCACCGTCTGGGCGATTTCCTGCGGGTGGCCGAGGCGGCCGACCGGGATGTTGGAGACGATGGATTCCAGCACCTTTTCCGGCATGGCGGCAACCATATCCGTGTTGATATATCCCGGGCAGACGCAGTTGACCGTGATGCCTTTGAAGGCGTTTTCCTGGGCCAGTGCCTTGGTGAAGCCGATAACGCCTGCCTTGGCGGCGGAATAGTTGGTCTGGCCCATCTGGCCCTTCTGGCCGTTGATGGAGGAAATGTTGATGATCCGGCCCGAGCCGCGCCCGCGCATGCCGGTGATCACCGGCTGGGTCATGGTGAACATGGAATCCAGATTGGTGGCAAGAACGGCACGCCACTGGGCAAAATCCATCTTGTGGAACATGCCATCACGGGTGATGCCCGCATTGTTGACCAGCACATCCACCGGACCGAGGTCCTTTTCCACCACGGCCACGCCGGTGGCGCAGGCATCGGGGTCGGACACATCCCATTTATAAACGTGGATACCCGTTTCCGCCTTGAAGGCTTCCGCCTTTTCCGTGTTGCCTGCATAGGTGGCTGCAACGGTATAGCCTGCGTCCAGCAGGCCGCGCGAAATGGCTTCGCCAATGCCGCGTGTTCCACCCGTGACCAATGCAACCTTGTTCATTTCCGTTCCTCCTGACATCAAGTTGGGCCTTTCCGGCTCTTTTGAATTGCGAAGCGTCTCCTTTGAAAAAGCGCTTCCGGCTGGGGTCCCGGCGCCCAGTTGCCCAGAGGCACCAGAGCCGGATCTGGAAAATCTGGCGTTCCCCGCACCAGATTCCCCTGTCTTGATGGGGCGCTGCGGCTGCCAGAGCTGAGAGCTCTTTCAAGGTTCAGGCTTTCAAAGCCGCCGCGCGCAGCCTGGGCGCTTTAGCGCTCCAGGCACATGGCCACGCCCATGCCGCCGCCGATGCACAAGGTGGCAAGGCCCTTCTTGGCGTCGCGCCGGCTCATTTCGTGCAGCAGCGTGGTCAGAATGCGCGCGCCGGAGGCGCCAATCGGATGGCCGATGGCAATGGCGCCGCCATTCACATTGACGATGTCCGGATTCCAGCCCATGTCCTTGTTGACGGCACAGGCCTGCGCGGCAAAGGCTTCGTTGGCCTCCACAAGATCCAGATCGGCAGCGGCCCAGCCGGCTTTGTCCAGCGCCTTGCGGGAGGCCGGGATCGGGCCGGAGCCCATGATGGCCGGGTCCACGCCCGCCGTTGCCCAGGAGGCGATGCGGGCCAGCGGCGTCAGGCCGCGCTTTTCCGCTTCGGCCGCGCTCATCACCAGAATGGCGGCGGCGCCATCATTGATGCCGGAGGCGTTGGCAGCGGTCACCGAGCCGTCCTTGGTGAAGGCCGGGCGCAGCTTGGCCACGCTTTCCAGGGTGGCGCCGTGGCGGATATATTCATCGTCCTCGACAACCCGCTCCGCCTTGCGCTCCTTGACGGTGACCGGGGTGATCTCGTCCTTGAACTTGCCAGCTTTCTGGGCCGTTTCCGCCTTGTTCTGGGAGGCAACGGCGAATGCGTCCTGCTGGTCACGGCTGATCTGCCATTTCTCGGCAACATTTTCTGCCGTCTGGCCCATGTGATAGCCGTTGAACGCGTCCCACAGGCCGTCCTTGATCATGGTGTCGATCATCTTGTAGTCGCCCATCTTGTAACCGGCGCGCATATGGGCGGCATGGGGGGAAAGCGACATGTTTTCCTGGCCGCCTGCCAGCATGATGGTGGCATCACCGGTCTGGATCTGCTGGGCGGCCACGGCGACGGTGCGCAGCCCCGAGCCACAGACCTGATTCAAGGTCCAGGCAGAGGCGCTTTCGGAAATGCCCGCATTTATGGCCGCCTGGCGGGCCGGGTTCTGGCCCTGGCCTGCGGTCAGCACCTGGCCGAAAACGACCTCGTCAATCTCGGCGCCGGTGACGCCGGCCTGCTCCATGGCCGCCTTCATGACGATGGTGCCCAGATCATGGGCAGGGACATTGGCAAAGGACCCGTTGAACGTGCCGACGGGGGTGCGGGTTGCGCTGACAATGACAATATCGGTGGACGCGCTCATACTATTCTCCAGGACTGTGGGCCGGACGGCCGCAAAAGACCGATGCCCTTTCGGCATCTTCTGATCCTTGATGATGCAGCGACTAGAAACTGACGGCCCGGACCTGTCAACCGTAGGACCCCTTATCAACGGACAGATTTCGCATTTGCGGCATCATCCTTTCGTCAGTGCACATAAAAAGCTGGCACGAGCCGATAGGATTGGCTTAGTCTCTTAACCGGAGGAGATGACAGGATTTTTTTGAAAATGCCCTGTCGTCAGTTGGGAAACGGTCCGGACGGCTGGAGAACCAGACCGGACGGCGGACAGGCGGACTGTACGGATGGCGAAAACGAACGAGCCCACAATCATCAAGAAATACGCCAACAGGCGGCTCTACAATACGGGAACCAGCACGTATGTGACGCTGGAGGACCTGGCCGTTATGGTGAAGGGGGAGGAGGATTTTGTGGTCTTTGACGCCAAGACGGGGGAAGACATCACCCGGTCGGTGCTGACCCAGATTATCTTCGAACAGGAAGGCAAGGGGCAGAACCTTCTGCCGGTCACGTTCCTGCGCCAGCTGATCCGCTTTTACGGCGACAGCATGCAGGGGCTCGTGCCCAGCTTCCTTGAATATTCCATGACCTCGCTGACCAAGGAACAGGAAAAGCTGCGCTCCCAGATGAGTGAGGCGTTTGGCGCCACTGCCTTTGATGCGATCGAGGATCAGGTCAAGCGAAACTCGGAAATGTTCGAACGGGCCATGAAGATGTTCATGCCCTTCCCGGCAGGCGACAACAGCAGCTCCCCCTCAGCCCCGACCGCCTCTTCCAGCGCCAAAGGAACCAAATCGGATGCGGGCGATCTGGACGACATGAAGCGCCAGCTGGACGAAATGCAGAAAAAGATCAACCAGCTCTCGGACAAGTCCTGAAGGGTTTGTTTTAGGGTAGGCTTTGGCCTGTCTCAGGGCGAAGAGAGCGGCGGGTTTCCGTTGAAGGTTGATCACCTATGCCCGGATTTCTGCACCGTCCTGGTCCTGAGCCGGGGCCCGGTTGGCCGGTGCGTGGCCAAACCGGCTCTCTGTCCGCGTGGCTACGGTCCCGGCACAAGGCCGGGATGGCATATAGGCTGCGCGCAGCCTGTTTTCAAAGCCTGAGGCATTCTCCCGCCTCATCCTGCGCAAGACGGAAGGCCTGTCACGAAGCAGGGGCTGCTTGTTCCGATTATGCGGCCCATCTTTTGAGGATGCCTTTGGCCTCCTCAAGATGAAGGAGTGTATGCTGCGGGGCCGCAAAAAAGAGCGTTGCCACTCCCGGTGCGGTCGTTCCCAATCTTGCCGGGCCCCCTCTCATTCCCGAAGCCGAAGCGGGGATGTTTTTCAGTACATGCGGCAAAAATGTGCGCTCGTCCAAAACCAGTCTGCCTTTGAAAGGCGTGCTGGGGAGCGGTCCGGTTTTTCTTCAGCCAGCGTCGGGTGTGAGGCCGGCGGCTTCAATGCCGGCGATGGCGCAGGCCTCGTCATTGTCGGAAGTGTCGCCGGTGATGCCGACAGCGCCGAGGGTCTCCCCTTCGGGGCCCTTGACCAGCACGCCGCCCGGAACAGGAATGATGGTGCCGCCGGCTGCTCCGTTCAGCGCGTTGATGAAATGGGGGCGGCTTTCCGCATTGGCGTTCAGCCAGCGGGTACCAGTCCCCACCGCAAGCGCACCATTGGCCTTGCCGAAGGCCACTTGCGGACGCAGGTTCGACGAGCCGTCCTGGCGCTTCAGCAGCACCGTGTGACCGCCTGCGTCCAGAACGGCAACCGTGAGGGGCTTCAGGCCGAGTTCCGCTGCTTTTGCAAACGCCGCAGAAGAGATGGTTTCCGCCGTTGAAAGTGAGATGCCATTTGCCATTGCCAATCTTCCTTGCCTTGGGTCATATCGGGCCGTGCCTGCGGGGCTTGGGGCGATTCGCGTCAAAACTGCAGCGATCTGCCCTTTGCGCAGGCGTCTGCCGGTGGGGCTGTGCGCGCTCCAGAACCTGCCGAAAGAGATTTGCGCATTTGCCCGCTTCTCCTTAGGGTGCTGCCGCACATGGGAATTTGCTAACAGACCGGCGGGCGGGCGACTAGGTGTCACAGCGCAGAAACAGCTGCGGCATATGGGAAAGAATAACACCAAAGGGTGGGAGGAAATGACGTGAATCGCGACTTTCAGGCGCCGGGCCGTTCCCCGGTTTTTGCCCGCACTGCGGCCACTGCCACCTCCCATCCCCTGGCAACCAGCGCGGCGCTTGAGGTTCTGCACGAGGGCGGCAATGCGGTGGATGCGGCCATTGCCGCCGTTGCGGTGCAATGTGTTGTCGAACCTCACATGACCGGCCTTGGCGGCGACTGTTTTGCAATTGTCACCGAGCCGGATGGCCGCCTCACCGGCTTTAACGGCTCTGGTGCCGCGCCGCGGGCTGCCACGCCACAAAAGCTGGCCGAGCTCGGGGTAAGCGAAATCACCGACACCTCGCCCCATGCGGTCACCGTGCCCGGCGCGGTGCGGGCCTGGGAAACCCTTTTGAAAGCCCACGGCACCCGCAGTTTCAAGGACCTGTTCAAACGGGCGGTCTCCTATGCAAGAGACGGGTTTCCCGTTGCGCCCCGGGTGGCCCGGGACTGGGTGCAGGACGTGGACAAGCTGAAGGCGGATCCGGTCAGTGCAGCTCGCTATCTGATTGGCGGAGACGCTCCTGCCGTTGGCACAATCCTGAAATATCCGCATCTGGCTGAAACGTTCGAAGCGCTCGGTGAAGGCGGTGCGGACGCGTTTTATTCTGGCCCGATTGCGCGGGACATTGTGGCGGCGCTTGAAAGCCGGGGCGGCCTGATGACCATGGACGACCTTGCCGCCTGCCATACAACGGCGGTTTCGCCGGTGCTGCGCGACTATAAAGGCTTTACGATCGCTGAATTGCCGCCCAACGGGCAGGGGGTGATCGCTCTGGTCATGCTCGGCCTTATGGAGCGGTTTGCGCTGGAAGATCTGGACCCGATCGGGCCGGAGCGTTTCCATCTGGAGATGGAGGCAGCCCGCATCGCCTATGCGGTTCGCGACCGGTTCATCACCGATCCCGGTTACATGGATATCTGCCCGTCAAGCCTTATCAGTGCGGATTATCTCGACCGGCTGGCGGCGCAGATGTCGCCGGACCAGCGCCTCGGCACGGTGCCGGAGGCGTTGCTGCCGCCGCAGACCGATACGGTCTATCTTTCTGTGGTCGACAAGGACGGGCTGTCCGTGTCCTTCATCAATTCGCTGTTCAGCGATTTTGGCTCCGGAATTGTCGCACCGGAGAGCGGTGTGCTGCTCCATTGCCGCGGCAAGTCGTTCCAGGCCGCGCCGGGCCACGCCAATTCCATTGATGGCGGCAAACGGCCGCTGCACACGATCATTCCGGCCATGGCTCTCAAGGACGGGGCGCCCTGGCTCTCTTTTGGCGTCATGGGAGGGCACTACCAGGCCTGCGGGCATGCCCATCTGCTGACCAACATCATTGACTATGGCATGGATGTGCAGGCGGCCATCGACTTCCCGCGCATGTTTTTCGATCTGGAAAGCCATGCGCTGGAGGCGGAAAAGCTGGTGCCGCCATCAACCTTGGATGGGCTTCGGGCCCGGGGCCACAGCGTGACAACCGCCGCAAGTGCCATTGGCGGCAGCCAGGCGATCATGATCGACAAGGCCCGGCACCTGCTGACGGCGGGCTCCGATCCGCGCAAGGACGGGCACGCGGCGGGCTATTAGAGGGTCGTGCAGACTTGTCGCCCGATATTCCAATAGCCCATGGAAACACCGGATCAATCCCTTGGCTGCATGGTCCGGCCTCAGAGGATCTGGTGGAACCGGTATCCCTGCGGTTGCCTGTCCAGTGTACCGAAGGCCTGGGTATCCAGATGGGTGGCGGCAAAGGGAATGCCGTCTGCCGCTATCCGGTCAAACAGGTCCCGCCGGGTCGCAGCCGCCTGCTTCGGATCGATGTCGAGGGCATATTCGATTTCTGGACATTGAAATTGCACGGCGCCGGACACCACCGCGTCGGCCAGCAGCAGCGCTTCATGGGGTCCGTCCGACAGGTGCACGATCTGGTGGCCGGGTGTATGGCCGGGGGCCGGTAGAAGGGTGATGCCCGCCCCAAGATCGGCCTCGCCCTCATGCAGGACGATTTGCGCGGCAAGCGGTGCGGCCAGCGTCTGGATCAGTTGCACCATGGGCCTGCGCGCTTCAGGCATTTTGGCCAGCAGGCTCTCATCGGTCCAGAACCGCCACTCAGTGGCCTGAAGATGCAGGCGGGCGTTTGGAAACAGACAGGTGCCGTCTGCCGATAGACCGCCAATGTGATCGGCATGCATATGGGTTATGATGATGTCGGTGACCGCGTCCCGCTCGGACTGCTTGGCATCTGCCTGCCAATTCAGGTTGCCGCTGGCCGGAAACCGGTCCTGAAGGGCGCGGCCCGATCCGGCATCCACCAGCAGGGTCCGTGCGCCTGTTTCAATTCGCCAGGTATTGGCGCCGAACCGGGTGCGTGGGCTGAGAAGGGCCAGGTCCGCAGGCTCAAGGTTGGAAAACATGGCTGCGGGTATTTCCAGAAACCCGTCAGAGCGGGTGTTCACGGTAAGGCTTTCAAAAGCCGGGCTGCCAAGAGGCCGAGCTTGGGCCGGGTTCTGGGCTGAAGGAAGAGGCATTTGGATCTCCTGTGTGTTGGGCAGGAGAATCTCTAGATCCGGCGCGGCTCTTGAACGAGTGGCGCATATGACATTTGATATGCGAGATTGGCCAAATGCCGCAACACTTGTCTCTCGCCATTCTCGCCTATCCCGGAGCTCTTCAATCGGCTGTGCTCGGGCTACAGGATGTGCTGTCCTATGCTGCTCGTCTCAGCGGTACTGAGCTGGAGCTGACAGTTCTTGAAGAGCTGGACGGGACGGCCAGATCCTATGCGGCCGTGTTGTTACCGCCCTCGGCCGGACAGGTCAGTGCGGACAGCATGCCCGAGCTGCCCGGCTTTCTGGCGCGCCAGCATGGGGCTGGCACGGTTATCTGTTCCGCCTGCACCGGTCTTTTCTTCGTGGCTGCGGCCGGGCTGGCAGGCGGGCGCAAGGTGACCACCCATTGGGCTTTGGAAAGCCGGTTTGCGGAAGCCCATCCGGATGTGATCCTGGATACGGACCAGTTGCTGATCGAATATACCGACCTGATCACCGCAGGCGGGCTGATGGCCTGGGTCGATCTGGCGCTGGTGTTGATCGAGCGCTTCATGGGTCACAGAACCGCTGTCGAGACCGCCCGCCATTTCATTGTTGAGTTCCGCCGGAAAGACCAGCGCCGGTTCCGCCGGTTTATTCCGGACCTTCGGCATGGGGACCGGGCTGTTCTCAAGGCGCAGCATTGTCTTGAGCTCCGTCTGGCCGAGGGGGTGCGGGTTGAAAGTCTGGCAGCGGCAAGCGGTCTGCCCCGGCGCACCTTTCAGCGCCGGTTCAAGGCGGCGACGGGGCTGGCGCCCAAAACCTATCATCAGGAATTGCGGATCGAACGGGCGCGGGATCTGCTGGTGGAGACCGGGATGAGCGTCGCGGAAGTGTGTTTTGCCGTCGGCTATGCGGATGTGCCCTCCTTTGGCCGCCTGTTTGCGCAGCGCTGCGGCCTTGCGCCGGGCGCATTCCGGGACAGGTTCAAAAGAGCGGGCTCCCTGGAGATCTGACCTGAACGGAAGCACGATGCACGGCAGGCGGGCCCTTGAAAAATCATGCTTGTCACGGTGGAGGCAAAGGTGTTGAGTGCGGCCGGACGCGCCCGAACAACAAGAGGTAAAAATGTCCGGTATTTCCCGAAGGGAACTCCTGCTTGGCGGGACCGGCGCTCTGGCTGCCTTTTCCGCAGGTGGTCTTGTAGCCCGCACGGCGCAAGCCGCGCATCAGTCTTTGACCATGGCGCATCTTGACTACCCGCTTCTGCCCGGTCCGCCCACAAAGGGCATGATGAGCTTTGCAGACGGCGGACCGCCGCCAGTGCTGCGTTTCAGGCAGGGGCAAAAGGCTGCGGTTGACGTAACCAACCGTCTGGGAGAAGCCTCCACGGTGCATTGGCATGGGTTCCGGATTGCCAATCAGATGGACGGGGTGCCCTATCTCACCCAGCAGCCGATCGAGGACGGCCAGTCCTTCCGCTATGAATTCACGCCGCCCGATGCGGGCACCTACTGGTATCACCCCCATTGTAACACGCTGGAGCAGATGGCCCGGGGCATGACCGGGGTGATGATTGTGGAAGAACGGGAAGACCCCGGATTTGACGCGGATCTGCCGTTGAACATCCGGGATTTCCGTCTGGGCGGTGACGGTCAGTTCATTGACCTCTTCAAGGCGCGCAAGGCGGCCCGGGGCGGCACGCTTGGCACGGTCTCCACCGTCAACTGGCAGGTCAATCCGCGCCAGGAGCTTGCGGCGGGCAGTCTGGTGCGCTTGCGTCTGGCGGTCACGGATGTCACCCGGGTTGGAAGCTACGGTATTGAAGGCGGCGAGGCGCAGGTGATTGCGCTGGATTCCAATCCGCTGCCAGCTCCGGGAGCTGCCGGGAACGTGATCCTGTCCCCGGGCCAGCGGGCGGATATCGCGCTGAAAATGCCCGATCAGGAAGGCGGCGAAGTCCGGCTGGTGCGCAAGAAAGCCGGTAAGACCAAGGTGCTGGCCCGGTTTGTGGCGGTGGGCGCCAGCCGGAGGCGCAGCTTGGGGGAGCTTGCGCCGCTGCCTCCCAATCCTGTGCCGGTGCCGGATCTGGCCACTGCAGAGGTGCTGGAATTTGTATTCGGCTGGTCGCCGGGAGGGGATGCGCCGCGGGCCAGCATTTGCGGCTCGCTCGGCTTTACCTTCTGGTCCATCAACCGAACGGCCTGGCAGGGCGATGTGCCCGGTCCCTTTGATCCGCTGGCAACACTGAAACTTGGCAAGTCCTATATCCTGCGCCTTCGAAACGAGACTCCGAACGCCCACCCGATCCATCTGCATGGGGTGTCTTTCCAGTTGCTGCGGTCCAATAAGCGGGCTTTGCCCCCGCTTGTGACCGATACGGCGCTGCTGCTGGAAGAAGAAACAATGGATGTGGCGCTGGTGGCTGATAATCCCGGCGATTGGGCGTTCCACTGCCATGTGATCGAGCATCAGAAAACCGGACTGGCGGGATTTCTGCGGATCGAGGCCTGACGAGCCGGGCCGGATATTGCAGCAAGATAGGGGCTCAGGCCGACAGGAAGATGCTGACGCTCCGCTCATCCTCTTCATAGGCGGTTGCAGTGGCATAGTGCTGAACATGCCGGTGCCGCTCCAGGGCGGTTTCCTGGTTCATCTGGCTCCCCGCTATCACCTGAGTTGCATATTCGGCCGCTGGCCCGGAAGGCAGGGAGCGGCTGGTCACCGAAGCGGGGTGTGGCAGTTCAAGGTTTGTTTCGAACGGCCATTGTGCTGGGGTTGAGTTTTCCTGCCGGGGCATTGGGGCTTCGGCGGGCCTCTGGCGCTGAAAGAGGGCAGGGATTGCGGAAACGGGAGTGACTTGCATGATCTGAACTCCGTGGTGGGCCAGTCCGTGGCCAGTCGTATCGGAGGTCCGGAACATCCGGGACTGACATCACATTAAGGCAGATCTGAAAAGCGGAGTGTGCTGCGCATCACAGAATGCTGTCTGGCTTTGCGCAAAAGACCGGATGGTTTGACCTTTGAAAGGGCACGGTCTGTCCCCGGCCAAAAAAAGACCCGGGCAAGGCCCGGGTCAGTAAGATCCAGTGGTACATCTGGAAACAGAAAATGGAATTCTGGTCAGCGTTCCGTCTTGACCAGATGCCCGGCGGCGCGGCGGCGCGGCAAGGCGGCTGTCGCACGGTACGCATCGGCGCCGATCTCAGAGCTGTTGCGTTTGCGGCCCGGTGACCAGGTCTGCTGTTCGGCATCCCGGGTGGCTATCAGATGGGCCAGAAAGGCAGAATTGGGCAGATATCGCGAGGAATAGGCTCTCGGGCCCCGGTCCTTCGGCGTGTCGAGGGGGGCCGGCAGATAGGCCGCAAATCCTGCGGAGCGGTCTTCGCCCGTCTCTCCCTGAGTGGGACGCCTGCGCCTCAGATTGGGACGCCCTGCTGCGCTGACCGGGTTAATTCTCACTGCTATCTGCCTCGTTGTTTCACATTGGCACGGTGGGCGCCTGTCTGACTGATCAGTCGCAATCGCCATGCCAGATTGTAAGGCTTTGTTAACCTTTTGTCCGCAGAAACCTTGGGAATCGGATCAAAAAAGTTAACAAGCTGGTGCGTGGCGGCACAGTTTCCGGCGACATGCCGGGATTGAAGGAGGGGGGATTAGAGTATTGTGCGATCAGTCTGCACCATTTGACCGGATCTGCTTTGTCTGCTGAGGAGGCGGATCGCGCGCCTTGGTGTTTCCCCACCACAAGTGCGATCCAACGATGTCAGCGGGCAAAGCAGACTGGCCCGCTCTCCCGGCGCCGGGGCGGCAACTGCGGCCAGAGCGAAGGGCGCTTCTACCGATGTGCCCTTCTCGGGCTGAACCGTGCAGGCCGACCAAACAAAAAGCGCCCGCCGGCAGGTCCTTGTCAGAAGCCGGTGGGCGCTTGGCAGCGTCTTTGAAGCACGCTGTGGTACATCGGGTTTGCCTGCCGCTGCCTCACATCAAAGAGCTCAACCCAAAAGACATACTGGATTGGCTCCCTGGGAACGCGGCGTGTTCCAGATCGGAACAGGCCAGGACCAGCCCGCTCCGGTGTTGCTTTAATCCGGTGCTTTGCCGGTCCAGGCTGTGCGGTCGATATCCAGATCGGAGAACTTGGCCGGGTCCAGAACGGGCCGTTCCACTCCGGCCTTGAGCTGTGCCTTGAAGTCGTCCAGCAGGCGTTTGGCTGTCGGGAACAGCATCATCAGCGCCAGAAGGTTGACCACCGCCAGAATGCCCATCAGCGGATCTGAGAAGAAGAACACCGCCGTCGCGCCCGGCGCGGTAGCGCCCAGGAAGACGACGCCCATGACCAGTATGCGCAGTCCCTGGATGGCCAGCGTGTTGCCGGTCATGGAGCTGAGGGCGTTTTCGCCCAGATAGTAGTTGTAGATGATCGAGCTGAAGGCGAAGAGCAGGATCGCACCGGTTAGGAAATAGCTGGTCCAGCCGCCGAGATGGGAGGCGAGGGACTGCTGGGTCAGAACGATCCCGTCAACGCCTTCTGCACCTGGAACATAAACGTCTCCCATCAGGATGATCATGGCCGTGCAGGTGCAGATGATGATGGTGTCGATAAAAACCGAAAAGGACTGAGTGATGCCCTGGCTGATCGGATGGCGCACATCAGCGGTTGCAGCCACGTTCGGCGCCGAGCCGAGCCCGGCTTCGTTGGAAAAGAGCCCCCGGCGCAGGCCTTGCGCCAGCGCCGCGCCCATGCCGCCGCCGACCGCTTCCTGCCAGCCGAAGGCGTTGGCAACAATGGTATAGAGTACGGCCGGAATCTGGGTCGCGTTGATGATAATCACCAAGAGGGCCATGGCGATATAGCCAACGGCCATGATCGGCACGATCACGTCGGCCACCTTGGCAATGCGCTGAATGCCGCCAAAGACAATCAGGCCGGTGATCAGGGTCAGGCCGATACCGGTCCACAGGCGGTCGATACCGAGGCTTTCTTCTGCTGCACCAGCCACAGTATTGCCCTGAAAGGCGTTGAACCCGAAGGCGAAGGAGGCAATCAGGCAGATGGCGTACAAGACCGCGAGCCAGCGGTAGTCCGGGCCAAGGCCATGCAGGATGGAACGGGCGGGACCGCCCCGGTAGGTGCCATCACCTTCGGAGCGCTTGTAGAGCTGTGCCAGGGAACATTCGATCAGGCTGGTGGCCATGCCGACCAGGGCAATGGCCCACATCCAGAACACTGCGCCCGGCCCGCCAAGCGTGATGGCAACCGCCACCCCGGCTATATTGCCACCGCCCACCCGGCCGCCGACGGACAGGAGCAGGGCTTCGCGGGCGGAAATCGCGTTCGGGTCACCGGTCTGGTTCTTGGACGACAGCACCCGGAACATGCGGCCGAAGAAGCGGAACTGGACAAATCCGGTCAAGACAGTGAAAAACACCCCGATAATGACCAGAAACGGGATCAGCGCCCAGCCCCAGGTCAAATCTCCGATTAATCCGAAAAACGCTTCAATCCAGTCCATGGTCTCTGCTCCCGATCATGTGTCTGTTGCTGAAATCTGCAATCCTCGTCAGATCTGACAGGGTAGGCCGCACGCTTTGGCGAATGCAACACAAAAGAGATTTCCTCTTTTATTTCAGAGATTTAATGTCGCTGGCAGTCCCGTTGGAGGATAAAAAAAGCGCGGGCTCAGCCCGCGCTTTCTCCAGAAGTCAGACTATAGAGGGGCGCTTAAGCGGTCAGCGCGCCCTGTGCCGTGTCCACCAGTGCCTTGAAGGCATCCGGCTGGTTGATGGCAAGATCAGACAGAACCTTGCGGTCCACTTCAACGCCGGCCTTGTTCAGGCCGTCGATGAACCGGCCATAGGTCATCCCGTGCTGGCGGGTTGCTGCGTTGATGCGCTGGATCCAGAGAGAGCGGAACGTGCGCTTCTTGGCCTTGCGGTCGCGATAGGCGTATTGACCTGCCTTCTCCACGGCCTGCTTGGCAACGCGAATTGTGTTCTTGCGGCGGCCGTAATAGCCTTTTGCGGCCTTCAGAACTTTCTTATGACGAGCGTGGGCGGTTACGCCCCGTTTGACGCGTGACATTTAGGGAATCTCCTTCGGGGCTGGCGTTATGCGTACGGCAGGAACTGCTTCACGATCTTGGCATCCTGGTCGCTCAACGTGGTCGTGCCACGGGCGTTGCGGATGAACTTGTTCGTGCGCTTGATCATGCCATGGCGCTTGCCGGCCTGCGCGGTTTTCACCTTGCCGGTCGCGGTCACCTTGAAGCGCTTTTTGGCGCCGGATTTGGTCTTCAGCTTGGGCATTTTGCATCCTTTCCTTGGTGCGCCCGGTGTAGCAGCAGGCGCTTCTTTCTTGGTGCATTCAGAGCCGACACGGCATGCCCTTGAATGTCGTACTGGATCTGCATCAGAATGCAGAAAACCAGTCCACGACGAGCCGGACGACTCTGGACCGGGCGCTTATATGGGAGGTTTTTGCCAAATGCAACCGGATTCCTGCGCTTGAACGCCTGTTTTGCGCGGTGCGGCCCAGGCTGGTCCGGAGGAGGCGACCTCACGCCGCTTGAGCTGCAGGTATTACCCGTTCACATCAACCACCACCCGGCCCTTGACCTGCCCGTTCAAAATGTCGGCACCAAGTTTCGGCAGATCCGCAAGGGTTGCGGGCTGGATCATGGCCTCCAGCTTGTCCATGGGCAGGTCCCGGGCCAGCCGTTCCCAGGCCTTAAGGCGGGCATCATAGGGTCTCAGGACACTGTCAATGCCGAGCAGATTGACCCCGCGCAGAAGGAAGGGAATGACGGTGGCGGGCAGGGCAGCCCCACCGGCAAGGCCGACGGCTGCAACGGACGTGCCGTATTTCATCTGTCCGAGGATCCTTGCAAGCATAGCACCGCCGACCGCATCGACGCAGCCTGCCCAGGTTTCGGTTTCCAGCGGGCGTTTGACGGTTTCGCTGACACTGTCACGCGGCACGATCCGGCTGGCGCCAAGGGCCTTCAGATAGTCCCAGTTGCTGTCCCGCCCGGTCACAGCCGCGACCTCATAACCGAGCTTGGCCAGTATGGCTGTGGCAACCGAACCAACGCCGCCGGAGGCCCCTGTGACCAGCACCGGGCCGTCCTCGGGCGTCAGGCCATGGTCTTCCAGAGCCATGACGGCCAGCATGGCAGTGAACCCGGCGGTGCCAATGGCCATGGCATTGCGGGTGGAAAGGCCCTCCGGAAGGGGCACCAGCCATTCGCCTTTCACGCGGGCCTTCTGGGCATAGCCGCCCCACCAGGCTTCGCCGACCCGCCAGCCGGTGAGCACCACTTTCTCTCCCGGCTTGTACCAGGTGTCGGAAGAATCCAGCACCGTGCCGGCAAAGTCGATGCCGGGCACATGGGGGTAGGTGCGCACCAGTCCGCCGCCGGGGCCAATGCACAGGCCGTCCTTGTAGTTGAGGGTCGAATATTCAACGGCAACCGTCACATCGCCGTCCGGCAGGCGGCTGTCGTCGAGGGTCTGAACCGATGCCGAGGTGGTGCCGTCCCCGGCCTTGTCCACGAGAAGGGCCTTGAAGCTCATGGGGTTTGTCCTCCCGGTTGGGCACCCGTTCCCGCGGCCGCCGCTTTGATAGTCAGGCCGGTACGCTGCCTCTGGCACCGAAAAATGTCAAACATTTAATTGTCAGACATTAGATGATTAGGTTTGACCCGGTCCTAGCCGGAGTTTTAAGGTGCGCGGACTTAGAGACGGGGTGCAGGAACGGCTTTGGCCATCGACTTCAAGCAAATTCAAAAGGAAGGGCTGTCGGTCCAGATCGCCAACGCCATCCGCGATGCGATCCTGGATGGCCGCCTGTCGGGAGAAGAGCGCCTGCCGAGCGAAGCGGAGCTGGCGGCCCGGTTCGATGTGTCCCGATCCACGGTGCGCGAAGCCTTGAAGCGGCTGGCGGCCCAGAACCTGGTTCGCAGCGAGCGCGGGTCTTCCGGCGGGGCCTTTGTTACCCGGATGACCTGGCGCGATGCGCAGGACAGCCTGGTCACAACGACCCGGCTATTGATTGGAATGAACGAGATCCCGCTGGAAGATGCCATTGAAGCCCGCTTTGCGCTGGAGATGGCGGCCGTGCCTCTGGCTGCGGAAAAGGCCGGTAAAGAGCACCTTGCATCGCTGCGTGCGGAAATTGCCCGCCAGCGGGCCCCGGAGACCAGCGACGAGGCTTTCTGTGCGTCGGATGTGGCGTTCCATTCTGCACTGGCCCGGGCAAGCTGCAATCCGCTTCTATCGTTTCAACTGTCAGCGGCGGTTGAGGCCATGCAGCCCTTGATGAACATGCTGGTGTACCGGCTGCGCGCCCGCACACGCATTGCCGATTTGCATGCGGCGCTGGCCGATGCCCTGGAGCAGCGCGATGCTGCGGCGGCGGCTGCCGCTCTGGACCTCTTGTGGGCCTATATGCGGGATCTGGCCGCCGAGCGGCGCAAGCCCGGACCCAGTTGACCGATCCTGGCTGCCCTCTGTTTCAAGAGCGGGTAAACCTGAGCCGCCTGGAGAGTTTGGGCCGGCCTGCCGGGGACGGCGCTGCGGCCTCGGCCAGATGTCCCGCCAGGATCGTGATCGCCTTGAGAACCGGCCCCGGATCCTCCCCCTCGCACAAGACCATCGCGCTGGTCTGCCGGGTCAGCCCGTCCTGAAGCCGTTCGGCCTGAATCAGGTTCATGAAGTGATGTTCATGGCTGACCAGTTTGTCCCGGCAGCAGGGGCAGGCCGGGTCTATGAAGCTGAATCCGGTCTTGCGGGTGCTGCGCAAGGCCCGGACGCTGTTCATCACGGCAAGGCCGATCCGTGGCCCGTGTTTGGGGCCGAACGCGTGCATGCAGGTTTCAAAAGCTTCTTCCCAGGCAAAGCTGTCCGGCGCGGCGTAGCTCATGCAAAACTGTCTGAGCGCCGCCAGAACGGTCTGCTCCGCTGCGGACAGGCCGGCCTCTGAAACCGTGGTCCGGCTCGCCTTGCGGCCCTTATGGGGGGAATGATGGGTCAAGGTCTGCCCTCCAGCTCTTAATTGCAATGTGGCCTTGGCGGATGTTCAGGGCGTAGGGCCTGATGCCGTGTGCTGCGCTTCCTGACAGTCGGCTAGCCTGAACCGGTGAAACCGGCCGGGTCTGGCGGTGGAGAGCGGTTTGCAAACACATTCGAATGGGTGGCAAATGTTTTTGCAGTTGTGCCGCTGCAGCAACACTGTTATCAAATACATGAATTTTAAAGTCAAGTTTATCCGCGGCATCGGTGCTCTGTGCAGGGTAGTGGTAAGAATGTGATTAGAAGCTCATACTTTTTCGCGGAAGCTGGTTTCCCCGGTGCGCTTTTTTGGTGTAAGAAACGCGCAGCCAGGGCATTACCGGCGGTTCAACCGGCGGGTCCCAATGCCTCAGCCCCGACATTTCTTCAGCACCTTCACAAGCGCTTTGCCCCCTGGCTGGCCACGGTCCGGACCGTTGCAAACGGCAGAATTGCGATCTCATTCGTGATGTGCCAGGCACGGCATGCGACTGGCCTTCAACCGGATCCGTCCGGCTGGCGGCAAAGACTGAAGCGTTGCTGGCAATCCATAGGCCATGGCCGCTGGATTGTGCTGATCCCATGCCGAACCAGGAGCGCCCAGATGAAAAGATCCCTTGTCAAAACTCTCTGTCTTGCAGCGGGTCTTTTTGCTTCGGCCGCGCATGCCCAGTCGCCGGAGACAATCTCAATTCAGCTGAACGCGGCCGAAACGGCAGGCAAAGCGTGCCGCCTCACCTTTGTTCTCCAGAACCGGATGGACACGGCCGTTGACGCCCTCGGGTTTGAGCTGGTCACGTTCGACACGTCCGAAGGGGTCTCGGGCTATACCGCCGTGGACTTCGGGGCCATGCCCGCCGGCAAGACTGTGGTGCGCCAGTATGACGTCGGCAAAAGCCCCTGTCCGGAAATTTCCCGTGTGCTGCTCAACCAGGTCCGGTCCTGCGACGTGAAGGGCGCCCCGCTGCCCAACTGTCTGTCCAGACTGGAAATCTCCTCGCGTTCCGAAATAGACTTCATCCTTTAAAGGTTCGTCATGCCCTTCCAACTTGCCCCTGTGCTGCCGTCTTTCTTGTCGCCCCTGGCCGGACTGGTTGACCAGGGTGGCCCGGTTGTCATGCTGCTGATCGCGCTGTCCATCGTGGCTGTCGCCCTCATCATTACCAAGGCGCTCCAATTCACGTTTGCCGGGGTTGGCCGGTTCGGCCGGGCCCGCAGAGCGCTTGGGGTCTGGCTGGACGGCCAGCAGCGCGACGCTCTGGCAATTGCCAGCGACGGGAGCTCCGTGGCCGCGGGCATCATGGACAAGATGATCCGGGGCGCCTCCAGGCCGAATGTGGACAAGGCGCTGTTGAAAGAGGATGTGGAGCGGATCTGCCTCCAGAAAATCAACGGCCTGCGCGCCTATTTGCGGCCCCTCGACATGATTGCCCAGACGGCGCCTCTGATCGGCCTTCTCGGCACGGTTCTGGGCATGATCGAAGCCTTTCAGGCCATGCAGGGTGCTGGGGCTGCCGTGGATCCGTCCGTACTGGCTGGCGGGATCTGGGTCGCGCTTCTGACCACCGCCGTGGGTCTGGCGGTGGCCATTCCGGTTTCCGCCATTGTCGGCTGGTTCGACAGCCGGATCGAAGCGGAGCAGGCGGAAATGGAAGCGCTGGTCACGGCCTTCTTCACCGGTGCTGTTGCCGAGCGTGGGGCCGGGCACGGGGCCGAAAGGTCTGTGCCCAGGGACATGGTGGAAACCGGGGCGCAGCCAGGGCATGCAGTTTAAGCCGAGGGTCAAACGCAAGCCGGTTGGATTGACGTCGCTGATCGACGTGATCTTCCTGCTTCTGCTGTTCTTCATGCTGGCTTCCAGCTTCACCCGTTACCAGTCACTGGATCTGTCGAGCGGCGGGCAGGGCGGGGGCGCGCAGGTCAAGCCTGCGTATCTCAGGCTGCACAGTGAAGACCGGATTGACCTGAACGGGGTGTCCTTGACCAAGGCCGAACTGGCCGCGCGCTTTAAAGGATTGGCTGCTGCTGACGGGGAAGGGCCCGGCGGGAGCAGGGTCCTGGCGATCTGGTCCGGTCCGGAGGCCACGGTCCAGGACGTTGTCGATGTCATGTCGGTGGCGCGTCAGTCCGGTCTCAAGACCGTTCTGGTGACCGGAAAGTGAGGCCATGAGATGCGTCTGACCCAAAAGATACGCCGTGAACCACCGGAAAACACCATTCCGCTGATCAATGTCGTTTTCCTGATGCTGATCTTTTTTCTCTTTGCCGGATCGATTGCAAAGGATGATGCGCGCAAGGTCGAGCCGCCGCACAACATTCTTGAAGATGAAACAGTACGCTCCACCGGGGCTCTGATCATTGACCGGGCCGGCAAGACATATGCCGGTGACGAGGAAATCACGGTGGCCAGCTGGCTGGCGAAGCAGGAGGGGGCGCAGGAGCTTCAGGACTCGGCCCGGGAGCCCTTGAAAATTGCCGCAGACGGAGACCTGAAGGCTGATCAGCTGGAAAAGGTCCTGGACGAATTCAGATCGGCCGGGCGGACCGATCTTGTGCTGATTACAAGACGAGGCGCCAAGTGAGCTATACGCGGTTGTTCATTGCCGGTCTGGTCCTGTCGGTTCTGGGTCACAGTGCCGGATCGGCTTTTTTTGCCGAAGATCCCAACAAGGTCGAGGTCGGGGCATCTGCAGGAGGCGGTGTTTCGGTCATTGGCGGGCTGGAAGATCTTGTTTCTGGCAGCGTTGCCGATTTGGCCAGCGTGGCGGAGGCGGTCGAGGAAGCCGATCCCGATGTAGAGCCGGTCGAGCCGGTGAAAGCGCCAGCGCCGGTGAGCGACGTGACGCCGCCGGTGGAGGCGGTGGAGGTTGTGCAGCCGGTACAGGCTGTCAGTCCGCAGACCGCTGTTGAGGCCCCGGTTGTGACGGCCGAAGCGGTTCCGGTTGTGGAAGGGGTCACGTCGGCGGATGCGGTTACCGTGACAGAGCCGCTCAAGGATGTGGTTCCGGATGAAGCCAGCCCTGCGGCTTTGCCGGAGACCGTTGCGGAGGTCGTTCCCGAAGCGGCTTCGGTTTCAGAGCCTGTCACCGCGCAAAAGCCCGTCGAGGTCAAGCCGGTGAATGACCAGAAGCCGGTCGAAGTGGCCAGGCTTGTGGAGCCGGCTGTTGACCGTCTCGAGCCCGTTCCGGATCCGTTGAGCGAGGTCACCAGGACCCCGAAAGTCAAGCCTGACCCCCCGGTCAAAAAGGTTCAGAAGAAGAAAAAGAAGACCCAGAAGAAACAGGCTCAGAAGCAGCAGAAGCGCGGCGCAGAGGCAGATGCCCGCCGGGGTGGGCAGCGCATCACCAGCCAGACTGCCCGCTCCAATGCAAATGGGCGTCAGGATGCCAAGTCCAAGGACGGGGGCGACAAGGCGAAGTCGAACTATAAAGGCAAGGTCCGGTCTAAGCTTTTGCGGGCCCAAAGATATCCGAAAAAGGCAAAACGCAAGAAGCTGCGCGGCACGGTGCAGGTGTCCTTCCTGATTGCGCCGAGCGGGTCGGTGTCGAAGGTTCGCATTGTGCGATCGTCCGGTCATCCCGTGATCGACCAGGCGGCCCTCGACATGGTCCGCCGCGCGTCGCCGATGCCGAAATTTCCGTCGAACCTGCGGGCCAAGCATATGCCCTTTTCCGCCCCCATCATGTTTGATCCGAACCGGTAACAACTTAACAGCAACAGCAGAGGCCTGGTGTCAGAGCGGCCTCGCTGTCTGAAGGAAGCTCTGCATCCCGATGCTTTTTCTCGCAGCCGGTGCGGTGGCAGCTGCTTTTCCGCATGCTTCTGCGTTTGCCGGTCTGCCCAGCTACTTATAACAGACTTTCATGCCTTACCGCAGCGTCGTTGCCTTTTCGGCCGGAGCCTCAAGCGGCCTGATGGGCTTTGATTAGGCTTCAAACAATATTTCAAACATTGTTTTACATGAGTAAAAATCTCATGTATAGGATTGCCGACTGGCTGAAAAAGGCCGGTTCACGCCAGTTTCGGTGTTTCACCGAGTGCAGCTGTCAACGGAAAATCATCAAGGGGGCCTGACCATGCATGACCGCGTGCGTCTTTCAGTTTTGCTTTCGGGCACAGTTATTCAGTCGGCCATGCTGGCAGGTGGTGCGGTGGCCCAGGACGCGTCTTCCTCTGAGCCGGAGACTGCGGGGGCAACTGTCCTGGAAACCATTCTGGTGATCCCGGGCGAGGAAACGGCGGATGACAAGCATGCAGGTGCGGCCGACCGGGCAGGCGCGATCTATGTTTCCCAAGAGGACCTGCAGCGCACCAATCCGCAATCTTTGAAAGATGTGTTTGCCGGGGACGCGTCCATCACTGTTGGCGGTGCCATGGGTTCAACGCAGAAAGTCTATGTGAACAGCATCGACGAACTCAACCTTGCGGTGTCGGTTGATGGTGTTCTGCAGAACAACCGGGTCTTTCACCACAACACGACCAACTATATCGATCCCACCCTTTTGAAGTCTGTCCGGGTGGATCCGGGCGTTGCTCCTGCAGATGCGGGGCCAGCCGCCCTTGGCGGGGCGATTGTCTATGAAACCGTAGATGTGGGCGACCTTCTGGAAGACGGCCGCAGCTATGGCGGCTTTGCTTCGCTGACCTTTGATACCAACAGCGCCACCTTCACCGAAGCGGCCTCCGGATATGGCCGCTATGAAGGGTTTGAACTGCTCGGCTACATCAAATACGCCGATGGGGACAACTACTCCGACGGCGATGGCACGGAGATGAATGGCACATCGGCGAACTTCCTGAGCTATCTGGGAAAGACGGCGTTTGAGTCCTCCGAAGGGCACCGGTTTGAATTGAGCGCCCAGCAGGTGCAGGACCATTCCCAGCGGCCCTACCGGGCGAATTTCGGCGGCTTGCCGTCTACGGAACCGGAAACCCGCCGCTACGAGATCACCCAGCGCAGCTACTCGGCCAGATACAGCCTGGAAGGGGCTGAAGGTCTCATCGATCCGGTTGTGGTTTTGGGCTACAGCGAAGCCTCGACCGAGGTCCCGTTCTTCTATCACACGGGCTCCGGCCGGCTGCTGAACATTGAAAGTGACGGATCGGCCTGGTCCTGGTCCGGCAAGGCGGAAAACACGTTCCATATTGGTGAGGCGCAGACGGTGACGGCCGGTGTCGACTTCTACAACGCGGAAAGCGAATATTCCGATGTGCTTTACAGTCCTGATGGATACAAGGAAAAGGCCCGCAATGTGGGCTTCTACGCCCAGGCGCGGTTGATGCCGGTTGACCGGGTGCGCCTGTCCTTCGGCGGACGTGGGGACCAGCAATGGTTCACCGGGGTTGATGGCACCGAACTGAGCAATTTCGGCCTGAGTGGCAATGCATTTGCTGAAGTCGACGTGACCGAGTTCCTCTCTGTCAATGCGGGCTATTCAAACGTCTTTGGCGGCATCGATCTGGAGGAAAACTACATTTTCGACAGCATCACCGGCTATGACGGGCTGAAACCGGTCCGCGCCCAGAACCTGGTTGCCGGGATCAAGATTGACTATCAGGGCTTTCATGTCACGGGGGATGTCTTCCAGACCGACTTCTTCGACTACCGGGAATACACCAGTGCCCTCAACGTTCATAACACGGATGTCACCGTGAAGGGGTTCAAGCTCGGCGCGGGCTATTCCTGGGGGGCGGGATTTGTCCGGGTGTCCTATTCCGACAGCGACCTGAAGAATGACAGCGGCTATGTGGATTCCTTTTCCGCCAGCGACGCGGGCGCTCCTGTCGGCCAGGTGATTGCCGCCGAGATAGTGCACACATTTGACCGCTATGATCTGACCCTCGGCTCCAGCTTCGACGCCGCGCTCGAATATGAGGGAACCGAGAAAGCCGGTTACAACGCCTTGCCGGGCTATTTTGTTGCCAATGCCTTTGCCGAATACAAGCCAAAGCAAGTCGAGCAGCTAACTCTCCGGCTGGAAGCCAACAATATCTTCGATGAAACCTATGCGGAACGGTCCACCTATGGGGCCGAATACGGTCTGGATGAACTTACCCCGCTTTATGAGCCGGGCCGGTCCTTCCTGCTGAAGGCACAGTTGAAATTCTGACGTTCGAGGGCTGTGGCGTCTGTAGTCTTTAAAGTCTGGCGGTCTCAGTCAATTACGGTCGGTCTTATTTGTCGAGATTGGAATCAGGCACTTGTGCGGCTGGTCCCTCTGGGGCCAGCCTTTGCTGTCAGATGTGGTGCAGAGCGACTTTGAGGCCGTCGAGGGTCCTGATTTTCACGGGCATTTCATAGATCTGCGACAGGATCTCTTCGCGCATCAGATCGCCAGTCGGGGCATGGGCGATGATCCGCCCCTGTTTCAGGGCAATGATATGGTCCGAATAGGCGGCGGCATAATTGATGTCATGCAGCACGGCAACGATGGTCTTGCCATGGCTGTCGGCCAGAGCGCGCAGCTGGCGCATCAGGCTGCGGGCAAACTGCATGTCGAGATTGTTCAGCGGTTCGTCGAGAAGCAGGTAGTCGGTGTCCTGGGCATAGGCCATGGCCACCAGAACCCTCTGCCGCTGCCCTCCGGACAATTCGTCAAGGAACCGGTCCGAAAGGGCCTCAAGGTCAAATTGCGCCAAGGCCTGGGCCACGCGCTCCCGGTCGGTGTCCGTCGGGCGGCCCTGATGATGGGGAAACCGGCCGAAGCCGACCATGTCCCTGACCGAAATGCGGGAAGCGACATGGGTGTCCTGGCGCAGAATCGCCAGCTTGCGGGCAAGGTCCCGGGACGGGCAGCTGGACACATCGAGCCCGTCAAAGCTGATCCGGCCTGTTTCCAGCGGCAGGAGCCGGGCCATCAGCGCAAAGAGGGTCGACTTTCCGGCTCCGTTCGGGCCGATCAGCGCCGTCACACCGCCCTTTTCGATGGTCAGGGAGATATCACTCAGGACCGGCGTTTTCCCGTGGTGAAAGGTGACGTCTTCGATCTCGATCACATCCGTGCCTTTCTCAAGATGAGGGCCAGAAAGGTGAGGCCGCCCAGGAATTCGATCACCACACTTAACGTTGCGCCCAGGCCCAGAACCCGTTCGAAAATGGCCTGCCCGCCGACCAGGACCGTGATCGCGATCAGGGTGGCGGCGAGAAAAACCGGCCCGTGATGGTGGGTCTTCAGGAGTTCATAGGCGAGCGCGCTGACCAGAAGCCCGAAAAAGCTAACAGGACCGACAAGCGCGGTGGACGTTGCCACCAGAATGGCGACGAGCGTCAGGCCGGTAAACACTTCCCGGCGGTGATCCACCCCAAGCCCGATGGCCTGATCGCGGCCCAGGGCCATCACATCAAACACATGGCGCTTGTGCCAGATAAAGGCGCAGACCAGCAGGATCAACGGCGTTGTCAGAGCCAGCAACGTGGTATCGACCCGGTTGAAACTGGCAAAGACCGAGCCCTGAAGAATGGAAAATTCGCTCGGGTCCATAATCCGCTGCAGCAGATTGGTGAAGCTGCGGAACAGGACGCCGAACACGACCCCCACAAGCAGCATGCGGAAGAGGTCCTGAAGGCCCCGGCCCAGCAGCGCCCCGAAGAGAAGCAGGGCGGCGCCGGTCAGCAGCGCCAGTTCGGCCAGAAATTTGCCTTCCGGCGGCAAGGCTGCAAATCCGAACCCGCCCAGGGCAAAGACCAGCGCGGTTTGCAGCAGCACATACAGCGCATCAAAGCCCATGATAGAAGGGGTCAGGATGCGGTTGCCGGTCAGGGTCTGGAACAGCACCGTGGCCAGGGCAACGGATGTGGCCACCAGCACCAGGGCCAGCAGTTTGGCCCCCCGGAACATGAGGATGAAGTCCCAGTTGCCCCGGGCGCCAAGGGTCATGAAGGCCGCTATGGCCAGAAGGGCCAAAAGGGCGAGCAGGATCAGGGGTCTACCCACGGTGCGGGGGCCTTGCAAACAGAAGCCAGAGAAAGATGCCGGTGCCGGCAATGCCGAACACCGTGCTGGCCGGAATTTCATAAGGGTAGCGGATCAGACGTCCGGCAAGGTCACTCGCCAGCACCAGAACCGCGCCGGTCAGGGCAATCAGCGGCAGCGTCGCGCGGGTGTTATCGCCCAGGAACCGGCTGATGATGTTGGGCACGACCAGCCCGACAAAGGGCAGCAAGCCAACAGTCAGCACTGTAAAGGAGGTGATCAGAGAGACAAAAAGGAGACCTGAGGTCATCACGAAACGGTAGTTGAGGCCAAGGCCTGTCGCTGTTTCGCGGCCAAATCCGGCCACCGTGAACTGATCGGCATAAAGATAGGCGAAGGCGGCCACTGCGCCGGACGCCCACAGGAGCTCATAGCGCCCCTGCAAGATTCCGGAGAATTCCCCGTTCATCCACACAGCGAGATATTGCAGCAGATCGTATTCATAGGCGAGAAAGGTGGACAGGGCGGCAATGATGCCACCATAGACAATCCCTGTCAGGGGCACCAACAAGGGTTGGGTCGGCGGCAGTTTACGGACAATGGCCAGAAAGACGGCGGTGCCGGCAAAGGCAGCGGCGCTGGCGCAGGCCATTTTGACAAACAGACTGGCGCCCGGAACGAAAAGGGTCATTAGCAAGAGGCCGAGCGCGGCGCATTCGCCGGTGCCGGTGGTGGCCGGTTCCACAAAGCGGTTGCGCACCAGCGTTTGCAGGATGACCCCGGCAACGGCGAGTGATGCGCCGGAGAGGATCGCGGCCAGGGTACGCGGCACCCGGCTGACCAAAAGCAGTTCGCCCTTGCCGCCGCTCTGAAACAGCTCGAAGAATCCGGCCTGGGCGGCCCCGGTGGCCACACTGGCGGCCATCAGGGCCAGCAGACCCGCACCCAGCAGCAGCGGCCAGACCAGACTATGCGGCCGCGCCGCGCGGGCAGGAAAGGGAAAGGGCAAAGCGGTCTGTCAGTTGGTTTTGGAGAAAGCCTTGCTCAGGTCGTCAACCGTGTCCATCACGGACCGGTATCCGCCGGACGCAATATAGACCTTGGCGGCATTCAGGTAGATCACCTGACCGGAGGTCCAGGCCTTGGTTTCGGCCACGAGCCGGTTGTTCAGGGTCTCTGAGGCAAGGCTTGCATCCTCGCCAATGGCGGCTGCCCGGTCGATCACGATCAGCCAGTCCGGGTCCGTGTCACGGATGAATTCAAAAGAGACCGCTTCGCCATGGGTGGAGGCCTTGACCTCTTGCAGGGCAGGTTCAATGCCGAGCTCGGAATGCAGCCAGCCGAAACGGGACCCCAGACCATAGACACTTATCTTCGGGCCATTGGTCAGCACGATCAGGGCCTTGCCGGCCCCGGACGTGCGGGTGCGCAGGGCTGCGACCGCCGCATCCAGCTTCCCGGTGAGGGCTTTGGCCTCGTCTTCCTTGCCGAAGATCTGGCCATAGGCGTCCAGACGGGCCTTGGCCTGTGTCAGCAGGCCGTCGCCCCAGATGGTCATGTCGATGGTGGGAGCAAGGGCGGACAGGGCGTCAACCTGCGCCGAGGACCGTCCGCCAGCAATGATGAGATCAGGGGCCAGCGCGTTGACCCTCTCGAAATCCGGCTCGAACAGGGAGCCTGCGGGCGCTGCGGCTTGCGCGGCCTCTTGCAGATAGTCGACATAGACCCGGTTCGGAACGCCTGCGGCGCGAACGCCAAGGGCCGTGAGTGTGTCCAGCGCAGCAATGTCGAAAACAATAACCTTTTCGGGCTGTGCGGGCACATCCACCGGGCCGGCCGCCGTTTCAACCGTCACCATGCCGGCAAGGGCAGCCTGTGCACTCATAAACAGCGCCGCAGCGGCGGCGGACAGTCGGATCATGCGCATCCTTGTCTCCATCTCCGGTCGCCTGGCTGTTCCATTGGAAGTGGCTGAGCGGTTTCGTCAATGCGGCGTTCGGATCTGGCCGCAGAAGGGCTATTTGAGGGCCGTCGCTCCGGGCGGTGCGGGCCTGAGCTTCATGTCTATGCCAATTGGCCGGTCCGGGCCAGCATTCTGCCTTTGCCAATTGCCCGTTTGCCACTGAATTTTGCACGCAGCCTCACGGGGCCGCAAGCCGGGTCAGATAGGCGTCAACTCCGGCAAACAGGAATTCCTTCAAGGCATCCAGCTGGACGTTGGGTCCTGTGCCGGCGCCCATCAGCGGAATGGCCGACACGGAAGCGGAAAACATCAGGTCGATCAGGAGCGTCGGTTCCAGGCGGCTCCGGTGTTCCGGCGGCACTTTGGCCCCCAGAAGCGTCCTTAACCTGCTGATCCCGGGCGCCTGATAGTCCTGGGCCCGCTCCAGCACGGCTTCCTGTTCCGCCGAAGCCCGCTCGATCAGGATAATGAAGGGGCCAGGGGCGCCGGTTGCCACGTCTTGACCGAGATCGGCCAGCGCGTCGAAATAGGCGCCGACAAGAGCCCGGGTGCCGGGGCCATCTTCCTGTGCACTCTGCTCGGCCTGTTCGATCCGGGTCAACAGCTCTTTGTCCAGCTGCGAGAACCGGTTCTTGAGCAGTTCCAGCAGAAGCTCCATCTTGCTGCCGAAATAGTAGTTCACCGAGGCGACATTGGCGTCCGAAGCGTCGGTGATCTCCCGCACCGAGGTGGCTGCAATCCCCTTTTCCGCCATCAGCCGCTCGGCATTTGCCAGCAGGCGCTCACGGGTTGATTCCGGATCCATGTCCTCTCCTTCAAACAATGGGCCCGGGAGCCCTGTCAGACGGCAGGGGTCTCCTGCCGGCCGGTTGTGCAAACGGGTCTGCCGAACTTGTGCTCAGTGCGGAGATAGACCGTTTGGCTGCGAAATTCAAACGGTGTTTCAAGCGGAGCCCGGCTGCCCTAGCCGTCAGGATTTTGGCCTGGGCCGATCAGGAAGATTGTATTCGCGGGGCGTGGAATTTTGGCATGAAAGGACTGGAAAGTCAGAGGAAACGTGATGTTTCGAGAGGCGCCCTGCGGCAGATCTTTTTCTATGTATCTGACATTTCACGGAAAAACGACTTGTTGCCTGACGGCAACAGGAATCTCAAAAATATGAGCTGTAGCTCGCATTATTTCTTGCATGTTATATTCAACATTTATAAACCGCCTGAGAAAGAAATCATCCAGCCAAGACGCCAGGATGCGCAAAAAAATGGGCAGTAGGGCACATGTTGAAATATTCTGGACTGGTGAGCGCAACGCTTCTGGCGGCCGTTCAAGGCGTGCATGCACAGGATCTCACCCTTGAAGAAGAGCCGGTGCTGAGCAGCGAAGACGAAACGGTTCTGGACTTGATCGTCGTGAAGTCGGCAACGCGGACTGAGACGCCGATTTCTGAATCAACGGTTTCCGTGTCCGTGGTGACGGAAGAACAGGTGCAGCGGCAAGCTGAAGTCAGCGCCAATGTGGGGGCAATTCTGGCAAAGACCGTTCCAGGCTTCGGGCAGTCGACCGAAAACATGACCGATTATGGCCAGACCCTGCGCGGCCGGAACTTCCTCACCCTGATTGACGGGGTTCCCCAGACCAATACGCTCAACAACAATTACCGGGCACTGAACAGCATCAGCACGACAGCGATCGAGCAGATTGAAGTGGTGCGGGGCGCAACGGCGGCCTATGGTTTCGGGGCGCCGGGCGGCATCGTCAATATCATCACCAAAAAGCCCAAGGATGGGGAATTCAACGCCGAGCTCAGCCTGGGTGTGACGGTTTCTCCCACAAATATCTCGGAGTCCTTCGCCTATACAACCGAAGCGTCGGCATCCGGCTCCAAGAACGGCTTTTTCTATCTGGCAAATGGCAGCTGGGAAGACACGGGTGCATCCTATACCGCCGATGGCGAGCGCCGGCCTGCGGATTCCTTCGGCACGCAGGGTGGCACGGACGATATCTTCGCCTATAACTTCCTGGGCAAGATCGGCTATGAGCACGAGAGCCACACGATCGAGTTCAGCGCCAACAAATACCGGTTCTGGCAGGACAGCGACTGGTCCGGCGTTGTTTCCGGCGGCAGCCGGGTCAACAACACCAGTGCGACTGCGGCCCGCGGCAATCTGAACACCAGAACGCCGGGCACGGACAATCTGACCCTGAACGGCACTTACACCAATGATGACCTTCTAGGCGGCACGTTCGAGCTCCAGACTTACTACAACAAGAACACGACGACCTTCACCAAAACAGAATTCCTTACGACGACCTACAATCAGTATGAAACGGAATCCCAGAAGATGGGCGCGCGGGCCACATTCGACACGCCGCTGCCCTGGGACCGTCTCCCGGTTGATCTGGTCTGGGGGCTCGATGTCATCAACGATCAGACCAAGGTCAACCCGATTGATGGGCCGGTTGATTCACCTGAATATGATCTGACAGGGGTCGCACCCTTTGCGCAGCTGAGCACGGATCTGTTCAATGAGCGTGCCAAGCTGACCGCCGGGGTCCGCTACGAATATCTGTCGCTCGATATTGATGACTATATCAACGAACTTGGTACATCGGTGAATGGCGGCACACTGACGTTCAGTGAACCGCTCTTCAATATCAGCGGCTCCTTCGACATCAATGACACGTTCACCGTGTTTGGCGGGTTTTCGCAAGGTTTCCAACTGGGGGATCTGGGACGGTATCTCTACAATTCCAGCTTTACGGATGTGTCGCAGCTGTCTGACGATGGCCAGAAAACCGATAGCTATGAACTGGGAGTGCGGGCCATCGGATCCGCCTGGGATGCGTCGGTCACCGGCTTTTACAACGAGTCCGAAAACGGGGTCAGTTATGATGCGGACCTGAACATCGTGCTGGCGCCCGAACATATTTGGGGTGTGGAAGTGGCCGCGAACTATGAAGCGACCGACCAGATCACCATCGGCGGCACCTTCACCTGGATGGAAGGGGAATATGATACGGACGGGGACGGAGAATATGACTCCGATCTCGGTTCTGACCGTATCGCACCGATGAAGCTGACCGGTTACGTGGAATATGAGCCGCGCGAGTGGGCCAAGTTCCGCCTGCAGGGCCTTTATTCCGGCTACCGCAACCCGGACAGCGAGCAATTCATGGGGCTTGAATCCATTGATCCTTATTTCGTGATGGACGCTTTTGCCGACTTCAAGGTGAACAAGCGCTCCAAGCTGTCGCTCGGCATTGAGAACCTTCTGAATGCGGATTATGTTCCGGTGCTGCAGCAGTCCTATGCGGTGGAAGCCTATGCCGGATATGTGGACTACTACTACGTGAAAGCGCCAGGAACGACGTTCTCAGCCAAATATTCCGTCAAATTCTGACACGTATCAAACGGCGCTCAACCGGACCGGGTCGGGTGTCCAAAAGCAAGTCTTGTGGCTCCGTCAATCCTGCGGAGCCACGGTCTTGAGTGTATGAAAGGGCCAGCCCGTGACTACAAACACCGGGCCTCAGCAAGGGGAGGGCGGTGAAGACCGCCTGTTTTCCTGCCGGAACATCCGTGTGGAACGGGACGGCCGGACGCTGCTTGCGCTTGAGGCCTTGGAGTTTCACCCCGGACAGATCACCGGATTGATCGGGCATAACGGGTCGGGCAAGTCGACCCTGCTCAAGGTTCTGGCCGGTCAGATGGAGGCCGGTTCCGGCGAGGTTCACTATCGCGGCAAACCGATCAAGGCCTGGGAACGGCGGGCCTTTGCCCGCTCACTCGCCCATTTGCCGCAGGACACCCCGCCGACGCGCGGGCTTCTGGTGCACGAACTTGTGGCCATGGGGCGTTATCCCTGGCACGGCGCCTTCGGCAGGTTCGGGGCAACGGACCGGGAGAAAACCGAAGAGGCCATGCGGCTGACCGGTGTTCTGCCGCTGGCGGACCGTCTGGTCGACACCCTGTCGGGCGGCGAATGCCAGCGGTGCTGGATCGCGATGATGGTGGCGCAGGACGCCGGATGTCTGCTGCTGGACGAACCGATTTCCGCGCTGGATGTGGCCCATCAGATTGAGGTGCTTGATCTGGTGCGCGATCTCAGCCGCTCCCGGGGCCTTGCCTCCATTCTGGTCCTGCATGACGTCAACATGGCGGCGCGCTATTGCGACCGGCTGGTGGCGCTGAAGGCAGGACAGTGTGTGGCGGACGGCACACCGCAGGCTCTGCTGAAGCCTTCTGTGCTGGAGGCAATTTACGGACTTGCCATGAATGTGCTGCCGCATCCGGGGGGCAACGGGGTGCTGGCCTATGTCGATTGACCGGCGCGCGTTTCTGGCGGGGGGCGCAGGGCTGGCGGGCTTGTTGGCGGCGGGGGGCTTCCCGGCTGCGGCGGCGGCTGGCAAAGGTGCGCTGCGGGTTGTCACTCTGGATTATGCGGCCGCCGCGACCTTGATTTCCATGGGCCTGACCCCGGTGGGCGTTGCCTCGAGCGACCGGTGGGGTCGCTGGGTGGTTTCACCGCCTTTGCCGACATCTGTTGCCAATATTGGTCAGGACCTTGCCGTCAATCTGGAAGTGATTGCCGCCCTCAAACCGGATCTCATCACCACCACCCCCTATACGGATACATTGCGGGCCCGTCTGGAGCGCATCGCGCCGGTGCATCTGGTCTCCGTTTACAACGGCACCGGAACGCCGCTTGCGAATGCCCGGAGCGAAACGCTCAAGCTTGGAGCTGTGACAGGTCTGGTGCCGGAATCTGAGGCTTTTCTGAAGGAGGCAGAGGCCGAATTTGGTGCCTTGCGCGACCGCTTGTCCGGCCTCAAAACGCCGCCTCTGACCTTGGTGAATTTCATGGATGACCGCCATGTCCGGGTCTATGGCGGCCAGGGGCTCTATCAGAATGTACTCGACCGGCTCGGGCTTCAAAATGCCTGGACCCGGCCTGCCAATTACTGGGGCTTTACAACCGTCGGCCTTGAGGAGCTTGCCCGGTCCGCCCCGGCGGATATGCATCTGATTGCGTTCGAGCCAATTTTGAACGCGATCAAGCCGACCCTGGCTTCCAGTCCGCTCTGGCGGTCCATGCCGGTGGTGGCTGAGGGCAATTTTGTAACCTTTCCTGCGGTTTTGACTTTCGGCATGGTCCCCGCTGCCCTGCGGCTCGCCAGATTGCTGACCACCTATCTGGAAGGCGTGAGCGCATGAGCGGATATGGGATGGCGAACCGGGCGCCGGTTCTCTCCGGCCTTCTGTTTACGCTGGCGGCGCTCTTGTGCTGGCTGCTTTTGTCCCCGCACTTGGCAGTGTTGCTTGAGGCGCCCGGCGGATATGATGTAGAGCGCATGATCGTGCTCTACGCGACCTTGCCACGCATGGTTTCCGCTCTTTTGTGCGGGGCGGCCCTGTCGCTTTCAGGTGTTCTGATGCAGACCGTGCTGCGTAATCCGCTGGCCTCCCCGACAACTTTGGGCGTTTCGGCCGGGGCCTATCTGGCGCTTGTTCTGGCGTCCCTGTTTGCCCCGGCCCTGATTGCCTTCAGCCGGGATGCGGTGGCCGCCGCCGGCAGCCTGGCGGCGGCGGGCCTTGTTTTCCTGCTGGTGTCCCGGCGCGGCTTTTCGCCGGTCACCCTGGTGCTGGGCGGTCTGGTGATCAGCCTCTATTGCGGGGCGGCGGCAACCTTGCTGGTGCTGCTGAATGACCGCTATCTGGCCAGTCTGTTCATCTGGGGGGCGGGCTCCCTGTCGCAGCAGGACTGGGCAATTCCCCTGAACCTTGCCCCGAAACTGGCCTTTCTGGCCCTCGCTGCCGTGTTCCTTGTGCGCCCCCTGACGGTTTTGAGCGTCGGGGATGAGACGGCCGGGGCGCTGGGTGCGTCACCGAGCCGGATCCGGTTTCTAGCCATCGTGCTGGCGGTTTGCCTGGCGGCCCTGGTCACAAGCGCGGTTGGTGTCATCGGGTTCATCGGCTTGGCTGCCCCCGCCTTGGCGCGGCTTGCCGGTGCGCGCACCGTTGCCAGCCAGATCCTGTGGTCGACATTTGTCGGGGCGGCCCTGCTGTTTCTGACAGACAGTGCCCTTCAGCTGCTAACGGGCCAATTGGCGAATTTCATCCCGACCGGGGCGGTGACCGCGCTGTTTGGAAGTCCGTTGCTGCTTCTGCTTCTGGGCAAGACACGCTCGGCCAGCGTTCCGGAGCGCCAGGCGGAGCCGCTGGCCCGCTGGCGCCATCCCGTGCGGGTGACCGTTGCCGCCGGTCTGCTTCTGCCGCTCGTCTGCCTTTTGGTCAGTGTTTTGATTGGCCGTTCTGCAGAGGGCAGCTGGGAGATCCTCTTTACCAGCCCGGCGATGGACCTGGTGCTTCAGTTTCGCGTGCCCCGGGTGGTGAGTGCAGCGGCTGCCGGAATGATGCTGGCCATGGCAGGGGTGATCCTGCAGCGCCTGTCCGGCAACGACATGGCCAGCCCCGAAGTGCTCGGTGTCAGTTCCGGGGCCATGCTCGGGCTGGCCTTCGGGGTGTTTGTGTTCGCACCCGGACAGACACTGATGTTGAGCGGGTGCGCGTCCGTTGGGGCACTTGCCATTATGGGGTTGATCCTGGCCCTGAACCGGAAAACGGGCTTTCAGGCAGAGCGCATGGTACTGGCGGGCATTGCCTTTACTGCCTTGCTGGATGCGCTGATTGGCGCCTTGGCCGCCACCGGTGACCTGCGTTCTCTCTTGCTGCTGCGCTGGATGAGCGGTTCGACCTATGGGGCGGATGTCTCCAGCATGCTGGTGCTGGCCGGGGCCGTGCTGGCTCTGGGCGGGGCTGCGCTGGCCCTCGTGCGCTGGCTGGACCTCTTGACCCTTGGTGCCAGCACGGCTCTGGGCCTTGGACTGCCGGTGAAACGGGCCCGGGCAGGGCTGTTTATTCTGGCCGGGCTTCTCACGGCAGTGGCAACGATTGCGGTCGGGCCACTCAGCTTTGTCGGGCTGATGGCGCCGCATATTGCCCGGCAGCTCGGATTTGCAGGGGCAAGGGACCAGCTTCTGGCCGCCATGTCTGCAGGGGCCAGCTTGATGGTGGCTGCCGACTGGATCGGGCGCTACGGCTATTTTCCCTACGAAATGCCTGCGGGGCTTGTCTCCGCGCTTGTCGGAACCCCCTTCCTTCTGCTTCTGTTGAGCCGTCGGCAGGGATAGGACCGCAGTGTTGCAGCGGGTCTTTGCCCGCTTGCATGGAGGCCGGGCAAGATGCTACCCCCACGCAGGTTTGTAATCTGAGAATGGGCTGCGCTACGGTTGCAGGGCCTGTTCCGGGCGGACCTTGCGGCCGTCAGGCGGGGGCGCCTTCTGACTGTCTTTCGAATGGAAAATGCCCGGGACGCAGGGCGCTTGAGGTGAGGGAGACAGCAGACGTGTCTGCGGCAGATGTGAGGACCGTTTCCAAACGCAAGGTGGCGCAGCAGGAACGGTCGAAGGCCAAGGTACAGCGGATTCTGGATACGGTTCTGGACATGCTGAAGGACGGCCCGGCCGACAAGATCACCACCAATGAGATTGCTAAACGGGCGAAGATCAGTATTGGCTCACTCTATCAGTTCTTTCCCAACAAAGAGGCGATTTTCTATGAGCTGTTCAGTCAATGGCTGCAGCAGACCGTCGATCTGATAGATGAAGCCGGGGCCCGCTTTGATGGCACGGAAAAGCTTCATGAGCTGTCCGATGCGGTGTTTGACTGCCTGTCGCGGGATGACAGCATCAACTCCCAGGGACACTGGCAATTGCTGCGTGCCATGGGCAGCACGGTTGAGCTGGTGGCCCTGGAGGCGGAGCACCAGCGCGAGGTGTTTGAGCGTCTTACTGCGTTTCAGAGAAAATTCGGCAGAAAGGTCCCTGACAGCCAGACCGAGGTTCTGGCAGTCTTGCAGCACCACGTCATGGTGGGGTGTCTGGCGACGGCCGCGCAGGTCGGCGATCATGCAGAACGCCAGAAGGTGCTCGACTGGGGCCGGAAAACCATGCGGCTTGTCTATGACATTGACGCTCTCAATGCCTGACCCTGTTCAGGGGTTAGGCTGAGATTTTAAGTAAAACTATGCTTTATGAAAAGTAAATTTTTGAGAATATTTTTTAAGTAAGGTAATTTTTCGCTCTTAACCAATAATTTTGAATAAGTCTCTAAAGTGCATACCGTCTGATTGAGTAACGGGGGAATGACCTGCGCAGAATGCGGATGTGCGATCGCGCGGGTTGGCCCCGAATAGAATAGAACGGCGTGGGTTAGAGACGATGTGTGTGCGTAGACAGTTCTCTGCTTTGGCACTTTGTGCGTTTGTTCTGGCAGGATGCCAGTCTGGGGATGTGGCGAGCCTGTCGGCTTTCGGAGACACGGCCGCCGCGAATGACGACATATCCAAGGTTGCCTATTACCGCGATGACCAATTGCTGACCAAGGCCAAGATCCAGTTCAAGGCAAAGAACTACGGCAAGGCTTATTCGATCTACAAGCGCGCGGTTGAGGTGAACCCTAAGGACCCGGTGGCCTGGCTGGGCTATTCGGCTTCGGCGGATATGATCGGACGTTTCGACAATGCGGATGTCGGTTACAAACGCCTGGCCCGGATGATCCCGAACCGGCCGGAATATCTCAACAATGTGGGCTATTCCTATCTTCTGCGCGGCAAACTCGTGCCGGCGCGGCGCTATTTCCTGAAGGCCTATGACATCGACCCGGAAAACCAGACGACGGCAAACAATTTGGAACTGCTGCGCAACAGTGTATCCTTTACCAATCGCGGGTGACGGGTTGTGAACGCCAGACTTGCTAAAGCCGTATCGTTTCCTTCCCAGACGCCCGCCTCCTTCCCAGGAAGGGCCGGCAACGTGAATGGATCTGAACAAGGCACAGACGCACAGGCTCTGAACGTCCGGGGCCCGTCGGAAACCGAAGCGGCCGCACCCGAAGTTGGGGCACCGTCCACCGCAGCGATCCTTCAGCGGAACATCAAGATCCTGCTCGCGCTCAATACGGTCTCCGTCGCTGTGGCGGTCCTGTTGTTTGTGGGCCTGTTCTTTTCCTGGTCGGCGACCTCGGAGCTGAGCCGGATCCGCCAGCAGATCGACGGCCTGCAGCAATTCGAAACCCGGATCTCCGGCAATATGGACCTCATGAACAGCGGCATCCAGAACCGGCTGTCCCGGCTGGACCAGCGTATCAGTCAGATCCAGTCCGGGGTGCGGCTGATCCAGTCCGATGTGGGCACGGAGGTGCAGGTCGACCGGCTGAAGACCGTGGTCGACAGCAATATCGACTTCTTCCATCCGGCCACGGCGCAGATGATGTTCTCGCCGGAGCTTGCGGCCAATGGTGCCAGCCGGTTCGAACTGGCCCGTGCGGCGGCCACCCCCCGGGTGACCGTGTCGCGTCAGCCGGTGCCGCAGGCACAGGGCGCCTCCCTGTTCCGCAGGATCGTGACGCCGGATGGCAAGGTACGCTACGAAAAACGGTCGTCTGCCGCAGAGTGATCTTTCCGGCAGGGCGATTTTGTTTCGGGGTCTTTCAGACAGACAGAACATTTGACCGATGACTTGGCTCCCTCTTCAGGGCCATGTCTAAAGCCTGTATTGCTGTTTCCTTGCCGGTTCAATCAAAGCGTGTTCTTCGGTTGAATTTTATCCTGATTTGGATGAATGCATTCAAGTCTAGGCAAAAACACGCCCGTGTCATGTAACAACCAATCAATAACCATCGATTTTAAGGTTTTTTTCACGGCGTGTTAATCGTCATGATCCTAGAATTATTTCACATCGGGTGGTGGATTCTCCGAGCTCTTAGTGAATTCTACGAAGGGGAGCGGTTTATCTTGACCTAACGTAATTATGGATTTTGCGAATGCCGCAGACACAGCCGAACCGGAAACGCCTGTCGTTTCTGACAGTTTTGATCCTGATGCTGCCCCTGGCCCTGACAGGGCTGGACGAGGCCGCCGCTCAGGTCGACGAGATGACCCTTGTGGTTAATGGCGGCAGTGTGTCCAGGATCACCATGCCGCCCGGCACCACCCGAACCGTACGCACCAACAGGAAGTTCTCCGACCTTGTTGTGGGCAATCCGGAAACGGCGGACATCGTGCCCCTGTCCGAGCAGGTGCTTTACATTCAGGGCAAGGAACCGGGCCTGACCAATATCTCGATCTATGATGCGTCCAAGACCCTCCTGGGCGTTATTGAAGTCCGCGTTCAGCTTGATTTTGAAGATGTCACCCGGGCCATCCGCGCCGTGGCGCCGACGTCGCTGGTCTCTGTGTCAAATGTCGGCAACAAGATCCGCCTGAGCGGGTCCGTAAACAATGCCGTGGAACTGCGCCGGGTTCTGGAAGTTGCCCAGCAATTTTCAGAGGCGCCAGTGATCAACGCCATGAGCCTGCGAAGCCCTCAACAGGTTGCGCTTGAAGTCAGGGTGCTGGAGGCCAGCCGCTCCATTGGCCGGGATCTTGGGGTCAACTGGGTTGGGCGCTCGGACAATGGCAATGTCAGCACCAGCGGGTCCCGGGTCTCTGTCGGAACTGATGACACCGGCGGTCTGATCTCGGTTCTGGGCACGGGCGCCAGTGTCGCCCAGCAGGGGGCTATTCCCTTCGGAACCCTGATCGGCAAGGTGCTTGAAACCGCGGGCCTGCGCATCGACACAGTTATTGACGCTCTTGAAGGACGGGGTCTCGTGCGCCGTCTGGCGCAGCCGAACCTGACCACGATCAGCGGAGAAACGGCCCGCTTTCATGTGGGCGGTGAAGTGCCGATCGAAACCTCTGTCACCAATGGTGGCAACGTTGCCACCTCCACGGACTACCGGCCCTTCGGTGTCCGGCTGGAATTTGTGCCAACCGTGATGGATGGCAGCCGCATCAATTTGCGTGTCATGACCGAAGTCAGCGATATTGACAGCTCGATCAATGTGAACGGCAATCCGGGTTTCTCCTCGCGCAGAGCCGAGGCGGTTATCGAATTGCGCGACGGCCAGAGCTTTTCCATTGCCGGTCTTCTGGAAAATGTCGACCAGCGGGATGTCAGCCAGCTGCCCTGGCTCGGTCAGGTTCCGGTTCTGGGCGCGCTGTTCCGCTCCACCAGCTTTCAGAAGCGGGAGACCGATCTGGTGATCGTGGTGACCCCGCGTCTGGTGCGCCCGGCCAATCCGAACCAGCCACTGGCGTCTCCGCTCGACAGGACCCGGCCGAGCAATGATGTGGAACTGTTTGCGCTTGGCATCCTGGAAGTGAACAAGGACATGCTGCGCACCTACAAGGATGGCGAGGGCCTTGTCGGCCCCTATGGCCATATTGTCGATCTGGAACTTGAGGATGGCTATGTTTACACCAAGAACTGACCGGCTGGCCGCGCTGGCGCTGGGGCTTCTGGTGTCCGGTTGCGCGGATTACATGAACCGCCGGGATACGGCCTCCCTCGGGGCGGGCAATGCCATGGAAGCCAATATGGGCATTCACACCGTCAACCCGTTCCCCAGGGCGGCCTACAACACCCGCATTGAGCAGGACGGCCAGGCCGCCGTTGCTGCACAGGAGCGCTATGTGATCCCCAGCGACAGCGATGTTGTGATCTCAGGGGCCACCAGCGGCGAATAATCTGCGCTCAGAGATGGGCGCGCCAGGGCAGGCTCACGCAGACCGGCGCCGGATGATTTCATAGCCGATATCGACAACGGCTGGTGTGCTGTCCTGGCCCTGAAGACGCTTGAGGATCGTGTCCGCCGCCTCCATGCCGAGCCGGTCCCGGTCGACCCTAACAGTTGTCAGGGGCGGTTCAAGATGGCTGGCAAATTCCTGGTCTCCAAACCCGACAATGGCAATATCATCCGGAATGGTGATCCCGCGCGCCTGCGCTTCGATCACGAGGCCCTGGGCCAGAACATCCGAACTGCAAAAAATCACTCCTGCAGTAAAATCCCGTGTGTCGATCAGGTCGCTGAGCGCTTCACGTCCCGAGGCGATGCTTGCCGGGCCCTTGCAGTTATGGACCGTGACCGCCGCCGTGCTGTCGTTTGAAAACCGGCTGATAAAGGCATCCCGGCGCCGGTGGGCGCGCTCGTCATTGGCGGTCACGGTTGCCGCCCGCTTTTGCCCGAGGCCAAGAACAAAATCCGCAACCGCGTGGCTGGCCTCCACATGGGAAAAGCCTACGCATGTATCGATGGGCGTGTCCGTTATGTCCCATACCTCGACCACGGGAATGCCGGCGCCCAGCAGCATGCGTCTGGATTGGGCGGAATGATATATCCCGGTCAACAGCAGGGCGTCGGGGCGGCGGGAGAGGTGCGTTGCAATGGCCCGTTCCTCCTCATCCGGCGTGAAGCCCGTTTCTGAAAGCAGCAGCTGATAACCGGCTTCCCTCAGCCGGTCATTGAAGGTTTTCAAAAAAGCTGAATAGACCACATTGGTCAGCGACGGGATCAGCGCTGAAATCAGGTTGCTGCGCTGGGAGGCCAGCGCTCCGGCAATCGCATTGGGTACGAAGCCGGTCTGCTCAATCGCCTCGTGAATGCGTCTCAGGGTCTCTGGCGAGACTTTTCCCGGTTCGCTGAGCGCGCGCGAGACCGTAACCTGGGACACGCCGGCGATCTTGCCGACCGTGGTCATGGTCACCCGGTCGGCTGTCCGGGGCTTGCGGACCGCTTTCGGCTTCTGCTCTTCTTTCATGCGGCCCCCGGGGTTTCCTGCTGTCTTGGAGCATGCCTCCCAAACGGACCAGCCGGGCAGGGCATGCATAAACCCGGTTCCATATCGCTTCCGGCACGAAACGGAAAGATCCTTGAGAGGTCTTGGTGCCCGCAGTACCTGCCTCAATAAACAAGACCCAATCCGACCGTGCTCTGAGAGCGTTCAGCAAGGAGCGGGTCACAGGGCGATGCGGGGCATCGTCCAGGACGCGCGACACGGCGGCAGAACGCTCTCATGCTGTGGTCTCCGGTGGCTTTTTCAGGCCCGCCGGGCTGTCTCACGCCGCTCGCCCCGGCCAACCAGCCGGACCTGCGCGCCTTTCCTTGCCGGCAACCCTGAAAAACCCGTCCAATCGGGTCTTGTGTGTTCAAGTTTGTATGCGGCCCGGGTCAGGAGGGTCGCTCAGATCTGGACAGATAGAGCGACCCTGCGAGAGAGCAGGCAATCAAGATCCACAGCACGACCGCGATCCAGCTTTTGGTGAAGAAGATGGTCAGGTCGCCAAAGGCTTCCAGGCTCTTGACAAAATAGACTTCCGACGACGGGCCGAGAATGAAGCCGATGACGAAGGGGGCGATTTCCAGTTTCAGATGGAAGGCCAGCCAGCCGAACAGGCCGAAAATGGCCAGGGTCCAGACGTCGAACATGATGCCGTAATTGATGGTGTAGGCGCCGGTGACGCACATCATCAAAATGACCGGAAACAGGATGTGTTTCGGCACGGTGACGATCAGGGCCACATAGCGTATGGCAAAGAACATCAGCGCGAACATGGCCAGATTGGCAATCATCATTGCAAAGATCATCGCGTCCCAGGTTTCCGGGTTGTTGCCGATGAAAAGCGGGCCAACCTGAACGCCCTGAAGGGTGAAGGCGCCGATAAGCAGTGCGGTGGTGGTATCGCCCGGAATGCCGAGGGACAGAAGCGGCACGAGGGCGCCGCCGGTCAGGCCATTGTTTCCGGATTCGGAGGCGATGATCCCGGCTGGTTCGCCCTTGCCGAAATTGGCCCGGTTCCTGGAAAAGTTCTTTGCATTTGTGTAGGCAAGGATCGAGGCAGCGGAGCCGCCAACGCCGGGGAGAATGCCCACAAAGGTGCCAATGCCGGAGGAGCGGATCAGATTGACGATCTGTCCCTTGAAGACGGAAAACGAGAAGGTCGAACGTGTGCCGACCGTGAGCTGGTTTCTGGTCAGGCCGCGCGGCATGCCGGCCTCGGCCTCCATCAGCACGGCCGTGAGGCCAAACAGCCCGATCAGGACCGGCAGCAACGAAAAACCACTGTCGAGCCAGTAGTCCAGGCCGGGTGGGATCAGCCGGGTCTTGCCGTTGCCGCCGCTGGATACGTCATACATGCCGATGAGGCTGACAAAAATGCCAAGCACGCCGGAAAACAGGCCGAACAGCAGGTCTTTCGACAGGGCGGCCATGACGGACAGGGCCAGCAGAATGATCAGGAATTTCTCCACATAGGAAAACCGGATCGCGAAATCGGCCAGAACCGGGGCGAACAGGAACAGGATTGCCAGGGAGATCAGGCCGCCCACCAGGGACGAGACAATGCCGATCTTCAGGGCGCGCTCACCTTCGCCGCGCCGGGTCATCGGATAGCCGTCAAACGTGGTGGTGATGGAGGAGGGAGTGCCTGGAATGTTGAGCAGGATGGCGGGCACCAGCCCGCCGGAAATGCCGCCCACATAAAGGCCGAGCAGAAGCGCAAGCCCGTTTTCCAGGCCGAGCGGATAGGTCAGGGGCAGGCAGACAGCCACCGCCATGGTGGCGGTCATGCCGGGAATGGCCCCGAAAATGATACCGACCAAAGTCCCGCCCACAATCAGGGCCAGAAACAGGGGCGTGACGAAAGTAAAAAAGTCCATGTGTCCGGTCTCAGGGCAGGGTCAGGAAAAACAGGTCGGTAAACAGCCACCACACAAGGGTCGGAATGCTGAGGGCGATGGCGGCAAGGGGCAAGACGTTGCGCAAATTGCGCTCATGGAGAAACAGGAGGCCGGTGCAAAACACAAAGGGTATGGAGCACAGCAGAAATCCTAGCCCGGTATTCGGCCAGACATTCCCCACCGGTTCCATCAGCGAAAAATAAAGCAGCGTGCAGACAAGCGTGCCCAAGAAGCGGGGTTTGTCCATCCGGGCGAAGATCCCGGCCCAATAGGGGCCGCAGGCCAGGATGTTTTTGCGTTCCCGCACCGCTATGGCCAGACCCAATAGGGCCAGAAGGACGGCAATAAGCGTGGGAAACAGCAAATGCGATGTTTCAAAATCAAGTGTCACCTGGGTCAGGCCGCCCATTGTGTCCTCCTCTCCTGATCACGTCCGGGGGAAAAGGGGAAGGGGGAAAAAGGGAAGAAAGGAAAAAAAAACCCACAAAGACACCGCAACCCCCCCACAAAACCCCCCCCCAACCGTCCTCTCTCCCCCCCCCCCCCCCCCCCCCACACACCCCCCCCCCCCCCCCCCCCCCCCCCCCCCCCCCCCCCCCCCCCCCCCCCCCCCCCCCCCCCCCCCCCCCCCCCCCCCCCCCCCCCCCCCCC
>NZ_JBSWYH010000036.1:0-47865 GCF_056161025.1 Roseibium sp. AWQ4_254 | reverse complement strand
ACTCGGCTTTGGCATGGAAAAGCCCATTGGCATTCGAAGCCAGGGCCGCTTAAATGAGAACTCGGGGCGGAATCAAACCGTGACAGGTCCAGATTATTTTGCAAAACGGCCGAAAGCGCGGAAGGGAATTGAAGCTGCTGAATAGTTCGAATTGAATGGTGATGAGCCCACTATGCGACACATTCAAGCTGCAAAGTTATCCTGCCAATTCGCGGAATGTGTATCGCTCTTACCTATTTAGGCAGCATTGATGAGACGTTTTCTGACCTTACTGTTATGTGTGCTTTCAACCTCCGCATCCGCTCAAAACTCAATAACGTCTTCAAACTCTTCATATGAAGCTAACACTCAAGCGGCGCATCTCTATGCAATAATGATCAAAATCAAAGAAGAACTGAAAATAGAGAGCGGTGAACGCTTGAAAATTGTAGGGCGTGAGAATTAGACGCCCACGCTGTGGGTGACCCGGCATAGACCCAAAAATCGACCATATTACCTGCCCGTGGCTGATACGCCGGTTTATCGACCCTACGCGCAATTCCTGCTTGTCTCCGCTGCGCAAGTCAACAATATCGCCGAGCGCTTCAATTCTTCGATTGGCTTTCTGACTCGGATATGAGTATCGCTGGCACAGACCGGCCTTTGGCGCAATCGCAGCGAATTTTCGCTATGTCCGCATCTTGCCAGTCTACGCACCAAGCAACAAACGACCGCTCAATTTCATGGACACCGCAACATAACTAAAACCCCATCTCTGCTATTCTGAAGGTATAACAGTCCCCTGATGGAAGAGCATTTGCCACCGTCCGTCGATCTTCTTCCAAATCGAGCTTCTGAGCGTCTGCCTCCCCTCTGACGTTGCTGTGGGCTGACGGTGGCTTCGATAAGTGACGAGGACAGCGTCAGAAGAGATAGGTTTCACCGTAAAATCATAAACTTCTGGAACTGGTGAAGTGTCTGCAACTGCTTCCTCAGCCAAAGCCTCTACCGTAATCGACTTGTCGTAGACGCGTCCAGAACTGCCAAACTCAATGAAGTCCTCGGCAAGCAAGGCACTGACTGTCTGGCGGGAAGTTCTGAATTCGGGTCGATGGAGTTGTTGCTCCAAGGACTGGAACAATTCTTCATCCAAGTTTTCGTGTGACATTTTCATTCTCAAAGCGATGAATCAATGTCGCGATCTTAGCTGGAGCCATCGATAGATCAACGTCTACTGGTGCCACCTTGCATTGAGTGCACTATCACCCGCCCCCTCACCTCCCTTGCAACTCGGCCCGGCCGGGCGGATCGGGCGCTGACTGCTGCGGCAAGCGGCCACGGCTGACTGTCGCATTTCAATCGGGCCCGGGATGTCGCGCCTCTAAACAGCCTGTCAGATTTCAGTCATCCCCGCGCACTTTCCGGCCGCGCAGTTTCTTGATCTGACTTCGCTGTTTTTTTGCATCCAGACGCCGTCTCTTGGAACCAAGCGTCGGTTTGGTCGCTTTGCGGGGTTTGGGCTTTTCCGTGGCTCTGCGCAGGAGATCCAGCAAGCGCTCCAGCGCATCCTCCCGGTTGCGTTCCCGTGTGCGGAACCGATCGGCCTGCAACACGATCTCCCCGTTCAACGTCAGCCGGCTGCCGGCAAGACGGGCGGCACGGGACTTGACGTCTTCCGGCAGGCTGCGGTTGGCTGCCAGATTGAAGCGCAGCTGCACCGCCGTCGACACTTTGTTGACATTCTGACCGCCCGGGCCAGACGCACGAATAAAGTCTTCGCTCAAATCATCTCTGGAAATAAACAACCGAGCCGTAACGGCAATACGCCTTGTTTCCGTAAGGTCAGCCTGGTCCTCAGCCATGGTCAGTCTGCAAGGCTTTCAGGACCGCGTTCGGCCGGCGCCAGGCCAAGGCCGGTCAGAATCAGCCGGGTGATCTCTGTCTCTGTTTCACGAAGAAAGGCGGGGTCGCTCAGGTCCCGTCCGGTCAGCGCCTTCACCTGAATGGAAAAATCGGCATAGTGCTGGGTTGTGGCCCAGATCATGAAAATCAGATGCGCCGGATCGATCCGGCGCATTTTTCCCGCCGCGATCCAGTCCTCAATGACCTGGCATTTTTCGCTGACCAGCCGCTTCAGATCCCCTTCCAGAATGGGCAGGATCTGCGGCGCGCCCTGAATCACCTCATTGGCGAACAGGCGAGAGGCCTCGGGAAACTTTGCCGACATATCAATCTTCTGCCGGATATAGGCAGCAAGTTCCAGGGCCGGTTCACCGGCTGGATTGAGGGTTTTGAGCGGCGCCAGCCAGACTTCAAGAATATGCGCCAGAGTGGCTTTGTAGATCGCCTCCTTGGAGGCAAAATAATAGAGAAGATTCGATTTCGACATGCCCGCGTCTGCGGCAATCCGCTCCACAGTGGCTCCGGAAAATCCCTTTTTTGAAAATTCACCCAGAGCCGCCTCCAGAATGAGGGATCTGTTGCGCTCCTGAATACGGCTCAAACCGCTTCTTGCGGTCTCTGCGAACCGGCCGTCTAAATCTGCCATCGAATAGTCCATTCCCGGCCAAAACGGCCGCCCCGAAAAGGTCCTGCCCTGTCTGTTCCCGCCCCATCCGGCGGCGGTCTGTCCGGCCGCTGCGCCTCCTGCCCGCAATTGACCATAAATTGGTCACGCCAAAGGAATTTGCATCTTGACCGTTTGGTCAAATCCCCCCTAGGTTAAATTGACCAATCGGTCAGAAGGCTAGTCGATCAATGGGCACCCCGCAACGGGGAAGTCTTGAAGCAGGCAGCGCTTCTGATCATCATAACGAACCGGCAAAGCCGTGCCGGGCCGAACGGCCCACCAGAGATCGAACGGACCCTGACGGGCGCAGAAGCGCAGGCCAGGATCCGGGAACAGCATGGGGAGAGGACCCGAACCGCCGTTTCCGCCGACCCGCCGGGCCGGCCGGTGGCCCGTATGTCCTTCCCTGAATCGAATAGCACCCGCCCCTGTTCACAATCAGGGCCGCGAAGGAGGACGCATGTCAGCACCGAGCCAGGCTGCAACCAACAATCTTGAAGCCTTCTGGATGCCGTTTACAGCCAACCGGCAATTCAAACAGAACCCGCGCATGTTCGTCTCCGCCAAGGACATGCATTACACCACCGCAGACGGCCGCCAGGTGCTGGATGGCACAGCGGGCCTTTGGTGCTGCAACGCCGGCCATTCCCGCCCGAAAGTGGTGGAAGCGGTGCAAAGGCAGATCGCCGAGCTGGACTATGCCCCAGCCTTCCAGATAGGCCATCCCAAGGCGTTTGAACTGGCAGCCCGCCTTGCGGCCATGATGCCCTCGCCGCTTGATCATGTCTTCTTCACCAATTCCGGTTCTGAAAGCGTCGACACGGCTTTGAAAATTGCCCTCGCCTATCAGCGCTCCATCGGTCAGGGCACCCGCACCCGTCTGATCGGCCGCGAACGCGGCTATCATGGCGTCGGCTTCGGCGGCATTTCGGTTGGCGGCATCGTGGCCAACCGCAAAACCTTCGGCACCATGCTCACCGGCGTCGATCACATGCGCCACACCCACGACCCGGAGCGCAATGCGTTCTCCCGGGGTATGCCGGAAAACGGGGCTGACTATGCCGAAGAGCTGATCCGTATCATCCAGCTGCATGATCCTTCCACCATCGCGGCGGTGATTGTGGAGCCGGTGGCCGGGTCGACTGGCGTTCTGATCCCGCCCAAAGGGTATCTGGAACGCCTGCGCGAGATCTGCACCCAGCATGGCATTCTCCTGATCTTTGACGAGGTCATCACCGGCTTCGGCCGCCTGGGCTCGCCCTTTGCCACGGACTTTTTCGGGGTCACCCCGGATCTGGTCACCACGGCCAAGGGCCTGACGTCAGGGGTGGTGCCCATGGGCGCAGTCTTCTGCAGCTCCGACATCTACGAAGCTTTCATGACCGGCCCTGACCACATGATCGAGCTTTTCCACGGCTATACCTATTCCGCCCACCCGCTGGCCTGCGCTGCGGCGCTGGCCACCCTGGACACCTATGAGGAGGAAGGCCTTCTGACCCGCGCAGCCGATCTGGCGCAGTACTGGGAAGACGGCCTCCATGCGCTCAAGGACTGCCCGAATGTCATCGACATCCGCAATCTTGGCCTGATCGGCGCCATAGAGCTGTCTCCGATCGCGGGCGAGCCGACCAAGCGGGCCTTCTCCGCGTTCCTGAAAGCCTATGAGGAGGGCTTGCTGATCCGCACCACCGGCGACATCATCGCCCTCTCCCCACCTCTGATCATCTCCAAGGCGCAGATCGACGAGCTCTTCGCCACCTTGCGGCACGTACTGACAACAATCGACTGACCCGGAAAGGCAGGGTGTTAAGATGACCGACCGGCCCCAGGCAATTGCGACCCAGTTGATTGACGATACCAAGGTGCGTGTCACCCGGTTCGATTTCGAACCGGGGGCGGAAACCAGCTGGCACCGGCATTCCATGGATTACGTCATCACAACCCTTACGGAGTGTGTGATGCTGCTGGAAGAGCCCGGCGGCGGCACACGGGAAGTCACCATGCCGCCCGGCACTGTCTACCGGCGCGATGAAGGCGTGGAACACAATGTGATCAATGGCGGGGACGCGCCCATGTCCTTTGTCGAAACGGAATTGAAATAGGAGACACGAACAATGGCTGCTCCGGGCGAAAATTTCAGGATCAATGCGGACAGGCTTTGGGAAAGCCTGATGGAAATGGCCAAGATCGGCCCGGGCGTTGCCGGGGGCAACAACCGTCAGACCCTGACAGACGAAGATTCCGAAGGCCGCAAACTGTTCCAGAAATGGTGCGAAGACGCTGGAATGACCATGGCAGTCGACACCATGGGCAACATGTTCATGACCCGGCCCGGCACCGATCCGGACGCCCTGCCCGTTTATGTCGGCTCCCATCTCGATACCCAGCCGACCGGCGGCAAATATGACGGTGTTCTGGGGGTTCTCGGCGGGCTGGAACTGATCCGCAGCCTCAATGATCTTGGGGTGAAGACCAAACATCCCATCGTGGTCACCAACTGGACCAACGAAGAAGGCACACGCTTTGCCCCGGCCATGCTGGCCTCCGGGGTGTTTACCGGTGTTCACACCCAGGAATGGGCCTATGACCGGGAAGATGCGGAAGGCAAGGCCTTCGGTGACGAGTTGAAACGGGTCGGCTGGGTCGGCGAGGAAGAGGTGGGCGCCCGTAAGGACAAGATGCACGCCATGTTCGAGCTTCACATCGAACAGGGACCGATCCTGGAAGCGGAAGGCAAGGATATCGGCGTCGTCACCCATGGCCAGGGGCTGTCCTGGACCCAAGTGACAGTCACCGGCAAAGACAGCCACACGGGCTCAACCCCGATGCCCATGCGCAAGAATGCAGGTCTTGCCATGGCCCGCATTCTGGAGCTGGTCGACGAGATCGCCTGGTCCCACGCCCCCCATGCGGTGGGTGCCGCCGGCCACATTGATGTCTATCCCAATTCCCGCAATGTGATCCCGGGCAAGACGGTCTTCACGGTCGACTTCCGCTCCCCGGATCTGGCCGTGATCAAGGATATGGAAGACCGGCTGAAGATCGGCGGCAAAAAGATCTGCGATGAGATGGGGCTCGACGTTGCCTTTGAAAAAGTCGGCGGTTTCGATCCGGTCGAGTTTGACAAGACCTGCGTCGAAGCAGTCCGCAGCGCGGCCGAACGGCTCGGCTACAGCCACCGCAACATCATCTCCGGTGCGGGCCATGACGCCTGCTGGATCAACAAGGTTGCGCCCACTGCCATGATCATGTGCCCCTGCGTCGATGGCCTGTCCCACAACGAGGCGGAGGAAATCTCAAAGGACTGGGCAAAGGCGGGCGCCGATGTTCTGTTCCATGCGGTGGTCGAAACGGCGGTAATCGTGGAGTAACAATCGGTCTGGAGACCCAAATCAAGTCCGGGACAGGGCTTCAAATAACTAAGGGACCCAAGAGTCGACATGAAACCTGTCTGCCCCTGCTCTCTCCGCCGTCCCGGCCCTGAGCCGGGACCAAAATAGAGCCGCAGCCTCGGTGACCTATTTCGTCTACATTCTGGCAAACAGGCCAAGAGGGCCGATCTATATATATGCTCAGCGCGCAACTTGAGAAGCCGGATTGAACAACACAAAGCGGGAATACGTGGCAGCCACACACTGAAATACAACATCAAAACACTTGTGTATTTCGAGGTCTTTGAGGAGGCAATTGACGCGGTTCATCAGGAGCGGAGATTGAAAAGGTGGAGACGGGCCTGGAAGGATCAATTGATTGAAGAAGCCAATCCAGACCGGAAAGACGTGAGTGACCAGATCCCCTTTTAGAGGATCTTGAGACTGATGGTCCCGGATCAGGTCCGGGACGGCGCTGTGCCTTTCGGATGAGGCAACCGTGCAGCAAAGACAAGTGTACCAAGACCCCTTCAAGGTTCCGAAGCGCATTCGGGACTTGAGGAGACCGGTTCAAGACAAATCCGCGAAAACGCGGACACCAGACAAAGGGGAACACAAATGGCAAGCAAAGTGATCAAGGGCGGCACGGTCGTTACCGCTGATCTTTCCTATGAAGCGGATGTGAAGATCGAGGGTGGCAAGATCGTTGAGATCGGGCCGAACCTGTCCGGCGACGAAACGCTTGATGCGACCGGGTGTTATATTATGCCGGGCGGCATTGACCCCCATACCCATCTGGAAATGCCCTTCATGGGCACCTTTTCCTCGGACAATTTTGACAGTGGGACGCGCGCAGCCTTGGCCGGCGGCACCACGATGGTGGTTGACTTCGCCCTGCCCTCGCCCGGCCAGTCCCTGCTGGAAGCCCTGCAAATGTGGGACAACAAGTCCACCATGGCGCATTGCGACTATTCCTTCCATATGGCGATCACCTGGTGGGGGGAGCAGGTCTTCAACGACATGCAGGAAGTCGTTCAGAAAAAGGGCATCAACACGTTCAAGCATTTCATGGCCTATAAAGGCGCTTTGATGGTGAATGACGACGAGATGTATGCCTCGTTCCAGCGCTGCGCCGAGTTGGGCGCCCTGCCCCTGGTCCATGCGGAAAACGGCGATGTGGTCGCCTCCCTGCAGCAGAAACTGCTGGCCGAGGGCAATAATGGCCCGGAAGCGCATGCCTACTCCCGCCCGCCGGAAGTGGAGGGAGAGGCAACCAACCGGGCCATCATGATCGCCGATATGGCCGGTGTACCGGTCTATATCGTGCATACCTCTTCAGAACAGGCCCACGAGGCCATCCGCCGGGCCCGCCAGAACGGCATCAGGGCCTATGGCGAGCCGCTGATCCAGCACCTGACCCTGGATGACAGCGAATACAAACATGCCGACTGGGACCATGCGGCCCGCCGGGTCATGTCTCCCCCCTTCCGGGACAAAAAACACCAGGACTCGCTCTGGGCCGGTCTGGCAGCGGGCTCCTTGCAGGTGGTCGCCACCGACCATTGCGCCTTCTCAACAGAGCAGAAACGCACCGGCGTCGGTGACTTCACCAAGATCCCGAATGGCACCGGCGGCCTGGAAGATCGCCTGCCCATGCTGTGGACCTACGGAGTGAATACTGGCCGTCTGACCCCGAACGAATTTGTCGCAGTTACTTCAACCAATATTGCAAAAATCCTCAATATCTATCCGAAAAAGGGTGCAATTCTGGTTGGAGCAGACGCGGATCTGGTGGTCTGGGACCCGGCTTTGGAAAAGACCATTTCCGCCTCCAGCCAGCAATCGGCCATCGACTACAACGTTTTTGAAGGCAAGGCGGTCAAGGGCCTGCCGCGCTTCACGCTTACCCGTGGCCGGGTCGCGGTGGAAGACGGCACGGTCAACCCGAAACAGGGCCATGGAGAATTTGTCGCCCGCAAGCCCTTCCAGGCGGTCAACACGGCTCTCAGCACCTGGAAAGAGCTGACCGCGCCGCGCAAGGTGGAACGCACCGGCATTCCGGCCAGCGGCGTCTGAGCTGAAAAACGTCTGAAGACGGCGGAGCGGTTGGCCAACGCCCAAACCGGTCCGCGTTCACCCGGCAACCTCACCGGCTGCAGCTGCCATCAGCTTGCAGCGCCGGGTGACAAGACAACCAACGGAATATGACATGCTGACAGCCGCTGAAATCGAAGACGGAATTGAAGACGCCATGAAGGATCAGGAAAAACATGTCATCGACATTGAAAACCTGTCGCTAACCTTCCAGACAAATGATGGCCCTGTCCATGCCCTGTCCGAGATTGACCTCAAGATCGAGGAAGGCGATTTTGTCTCCTTCATCGGCCCGTCCGGCTGCGGCAAGACCACATTGCTCCGCGTGATCGCGGATCTGGAACAGCCGACCGGCGGGTCCATTGCCGTCAACGGCGTGTCGCCTCAGGAGGCCCGGCTCAACCGCGCCTATGGCTATGTGTTTCAGGCAGCAGCCCTTTATCCATGGCGGACCATCGCAAAGAACATTGCCCTCCCCCTTGAGATCATGGGTCTGTCCGGCCAGGAACAGCAGCAGCGCATCGCCCGCAATATGGAGCTGGTTAACCTGGCTGGGTTTGAAAAGAAATTCCCATGGCAGCTGTCCGGCGGCATGCAGCAGCGGGCCTCAATCGCCCGCGCGCTGGCTGTCGAACCTGATCTGCTCTTGATGGACGAGCCCTTTGGCGCCCTGGATGAAATCGTCCGCGATCACCTCAATGAACAGCTCCTGCAACTTTGGGCCAAGACAAACAAGACGGTGGTCTTTGTCACTCACTCCATTCCGGAGGCCGTATTCCTGTCCACCAAGATCGTGGTTCTGTGCCCGCGGCCGGGCCGGATTTACGATGTGATTGAAAGCGACCTGCCGCGCGACCGGACCCTGGACATCCGCGAAACGCCGGAATTCCTGAAAATCGCCCACCGGGTCCGGGACGGGCTCAGAGCGGGGCATTCCTATGAGGACTGAATCCACTGCAGCCGCTAAAATCCGTGCAGCCTCCTACAAAGACATGACAGCCTGCGGACAGATCCTCAATGACTGGATTGATGAAACCCCGTGGATGCCTCGCCTGCATTCCCATGACCACGTCATCCGTCATCACCGGGACTTTGTCTTTACGAACCGGACGGTCACGGTCGTAGAGGGGCCGCAGGCCTCCGTTCAGGGATATGCGGCCAAGAGCTCCGATGGCTTTATCACAGGCTTTTACCTTGACCGGCACGCACGACGGAAGGGCCTGGGCAAAATGATCCTGAACCACATCAAAGACCGCTCTCCTGGTGGCCTGAACCTGTGGACCTTTGTCGCCAACTCTGGTGCCCGGACGTTTTACGAAAGAGAGAAGTTCAAAGAGATCCGCCGGACAGAAGGCGAGAACGAGGAGAACTTGCCGGACATTCTGTTTGCCTGGCAAGCCAAGGACGAAGTGGCATGACGGACGCAGCTCTATCCTCTCCCAAATCGACCAACCCCTTTGCCGGGCTCATGTCCGGGACACTCGGCCCGGTTACCGTTGTCGTGCTCGCCATCTTTGCCATCTGGTACATCGCGGCAGCGGCGCTCAACACGCCTTTCCAACAAGAGCTCTATGAACGGGCCGGCCAGACGGATGTGCCGGTCACCCAACTGATTGCCGATACCTGGGCCCAGGAACGGCCCGTTCTGCCGGCCCCGCACCAGGTTGTTGCCGAAATCTGGAAAACAACGGCCGAAAAGAAAATCACATCGAAACGGTCACTGGTTTATCACAGCAGCATCACCCTCTCCTCCACCCTGCTCGGCTTTCTGATCGGAACGACCCTTGGCATCCTTCTGGCCGTCGGCATCGTGCATTCCAAGGTGCTCGACAAGTCTCTGATGCCCTGGGTAATCTCCTCCCAGACCATTCCGATCCTGGCGATTGCCCCGATGATCATCGTGGTTCTGAATGCAATTGGCATTTCCGGCCTGCTGCCCAAGGCCATGATTTCCACCTACCTGTCCTTCTTTCCGGTTACCGTGGGTATGGTAAAGGGTCTGCGCTCGCCGGAAGTCATCCATATGGATCTGATGCACACCTATTCGGCGACGCGGGTCCAGGCCTTCTGGAAACTGCGCCTGCCCTATGCTGTGCCCTTCCTGTTCACCTCCATGAAGATCGGTATGGCCGCCTCTCTTGTTGGCGCCATCGTCGGGGAACTGCCGACCGGAGCCGTTGCAGGTCTCGGCGCCAGACTGCTGGCTGGCTCGTATTATGGCCAGACCATTCAGATCTGGTCAGCCCTGATCGTCGCCGCCTTTCTGGCCGGCACTCTGGTTGCGCTCATCGGGGTTCTGCAAAAAATCGTCCTGAAACGCATGGGAATGGCCCAATGACAGCTCAATCCGCCTCTGCAAAGCGTTTCGGCATTCCTGCCCTTCTGGCCTGGTTCATCGTGCTGATGGTCCTTGTGGGCCTGTTCAGCCGGATCTTCGAACCCGATCTCGGCGTGATGGACGTACCAAGGCTCTCCATCTGTTTGGGCCTTCTGGCCATTGCCGGTGTGCGCTATGAGCTCGGGTTCCTGCGCAATCCGGTTGGTGATCTGGCCCTTGGCCTCGTAACAGCCATTGCGGCTTGGCTGCTGATTGCAACCGTCTCCAATCACCCGGGCGGTGCTGCCCTTGGGTTCTGGGCGCTGACCGCCGCCACCTGGGCCGCCGCCTGGCTGTTTGTTGAGCGGCTGGCGGTCTGGAAAACGCGTTCAGCCGCCGCGCAGCGCCTCGTGAACCTCGCCATACCCGCTCTTTTCGGGATCTCCCTCTTGGTCATCTGGCAGCTTGTGGTGACCGGAGCCGGGGTTCCCAAGGTACTGCTGCCTGCGCCCTCGGAAATCTGGCTGCGCCTGACCACGTCCCTGCCGACCTTGTGGGCGGATTTCCAGCAGACCTTCCTGAAGGCCGTTCTGGCAGGCTATGTGATCGGCTGCGGCTCGGCCTTTCTGGTGGCCATTCTGGTGGACCGTGTGCCCTTCCTGCGCCGGGGGCTTTTGCCCATCGGCAATCTGGTGTCGGCCCTGCCCATTATTGGCGTTGCCCCGATCATGGTCATGTGGTTCGGCTTTGACTGGCCCTCCAAGGCCGCTGTTGTGGTCATCATGACCTTCTTCCCCATGCTGGTGAACACGGTGTCCGGGCTGGCGGCTTCAGAAGCCATGCAGCGGGACCTGATGCGCACCTATGCGGCGAGCTATGTCCAGACCCTGATCAAACTGCGCCTGCCGATGGCCATGCCGTTCATCTTCAACGCCTTGAAGATCAATTCCACCCTGGCGCTGATCGGGGCCATTGTTGCGGAATTTTTCGGCACACCGATTGTCGGCATGGGCTTTCGCATTTCAACGGAAGTCGGCCGGATGAATGTGGACATGGTCTGGGCGGAAATTGCTATGGCGGCACTGGCCGGATCGCTGTTTTACGGCGCCATCGCCGTGCTCGAACGAGCGGTCACCTTCTGGCACCCGTCCATCCGTGGATAACTGAACTTTCTGAGCCTGTCCGGCGCAAAGCATCACGCCACACCGGACAGGACAGTTTCCCGAAAGGCAAATCTGTCGTAAAGCTTGGGTCTCCATTGATCCGTTTTCCGGCGATCCGCATTCCGGCGGCGGAAAGATCCAGCCATGACATATCAGGGCCACTGCCATGACCCCAAGCCGCGACATTTCCCGCCTCCTAGAGATCATGGAAGCGCTCAGAACGCCGGTCACCGGCTGTCCCTGGGATCTGGAACAAACGTTCGAGTCCATCGCCCCCTATACGCTGGAAGAGGCCTATGAGGTCGCCGACGCAATTGCAAAGAAGGACATGGTGGATCTGCGCGACGAATTGGGCGACCTTCTGCTGCAGGTCGTCTACCACGCGCGCATGGCCGAAGAGGACAAGGTCTTCGACTTCGGTGATGTGGTGGAAAGCATCACCAGAAAGATGATCCGCCGCCACCCCCATGTCTTCGGCGATGAGAATGGGGACAGACCAGCCCTTGTTAAAGGCATCTGGGAGCGCATTAAGGCCGAGGAACGGGCGGAAAAACGGGCCGAGCGTGAAAAACAGGGAATGATGGAAACTGCCACGGGCTTGCTCGACGATGTTCCCACCGCCTTTCCCGCACTTCAGGAAGCAGAAAAGCTGCAGCGCCGCGCATCAAGGGTCGGCTTTGACTGGAACGACGCCCGGCTTGTTCTGGAGAAGATCCGCGAAGAAACCTTTGAGCTTGATACGGAATTGGCCAGCACAGAGCCGGACCGGGACCGGATCACAGACGAACTGGGCGACACCCTGTTCGCACTCGCCAATCTGGCCCGGCATCTGGATATTGATCCGGAAGAGGCCCTGCGCCGCACAAACCGGAAATTCCGCCGCCGCTTTGCGGCCATTGAAGACCACGCCTTACAGACCGGCACCAGCCTGGAGGCAATGTCTTTGGAAGAGATGGAAAACGAGTGGCAAAAGGCCAAAAAGGCGCCTTAAGCGCCCTTGCCTTGGACCGGTCTCAATCGATAGAGGCTCATCTGACCGGTTCTCTCAGCTAAGATGGGGATGATTTCTCCGGTTAATACGCCGCGCGGTAGATCGCCAGAGCATCAGCTTCCGCCACAGGCCGGGGATTGTTGACCAGAAGGCGGGTCTGGTTCATGGCGTCGGATGCGAGCCGCGGCAGGTCATATTCCCTAATATCCATCGCCCGCAGATTGGCCTGAAGACCACAGTCTGCCGAAAGCGCCGCCAGCCTGTCGCAGAACGCAGCCGCCCGCTCCTGCCCTTCCAGCCGCGCCAGATCAGGAAAGACGAAGGGCGCAAGTTCCGCATAAGGCTGGGGCGACGTCACCACGTTGAACCGCAAGACATGGGGCAGCACCAGCGCATTGGAGAGCCCATGGGGAATGTGAAAATGGCCACCCAGGGGATAGGCGAGAGCGTGAACGGCCGCGACCGGTGAATTGGCAAAAGCCTGCCCGGCCAGCATGGAACCGAGCAGCATGTCGGAACGGGCTGCCTCGTTGGCCCCGTCCCGTACCGCCGTCAGTAGAGAGCGCCCCATGAGCGTCAGCGCCTCGGTGGCCAGAACCCGGGACACGGGATTGTTGTTCGGGCTTGCCGATGCATAGGCCTCAATCGCATGCACCATGGCGTCAATGCCCGTCGCCGCCGTGATATGCGGTGGCAGGCCATAGGTCAGTTGCGGATCAAGCAGCGCAACATCCGGCAACAATACTGGCGAAACCACGCCCATTTTCTCATTGGTGCCGGTTGTGACAATGGAAATCGGCGTGACTTCCGATCCGGTGCCGGAGGTTGTCGGCACAAGGATCAACGGCAAACGCGGCCCTGCCGCCTTGCCAACCCCATAGACATCCTGCAAACGCTCCATGCCTGCGGCAAGCAGCGCCACCAGCTTGGCCACGTCCAGCGACGATCCGCCCCCCAGACCGATCACCCCGTCAACGCCGCTGTCCCGCGCCTGTGAGGCTGCTTGCAGCACAACCGCTTCGGGTGGGTCGGCCTGAACCTCAGCAAACAGCTCAACCTCGACATCAGAAGCCTTTAGAAGATCAACAGCCCGCTCGACAATGCCGGTTTCCATCATGCCCGGGTCAGTCACCAGCAGCACACGGCCACCGACCTGCCCTTTGACCAGGCCGCCGATGCGCGACATTGCCCCGGTTCCGAACTGAACCGATTTTGGTGTGTTGAAAATGAAGGGGTTCATTTTGATGTCCTTGTGGCGGGCGTTTCTTCCACCCGAACCTTAAGCCACAAGCACCTGCGGAAGAAAGCCATCTGAGGCTATAGACCAGATGCCAGATGATTTCAGAGCACCGCGCAAAACCGAGGCGGCGTCCTGGATTGTAAAACGCGCCAGAGTGGTAAAATTGAAATACGCATGCTGGGTGCAGTGCGCGCCGTGGCGTATTTCAGTTCCGAAAACCACACTGGAAAATCAGACGAACTTCAGAACAGGGTGACTAGTGAAACGTCTCATCTGAGGCCGGGTCCGCCGCTTCCTCCAGGATATAGGCCGCGAACAGCTCCCGGAACGGGCCGCGCTGCTTGTCGGACACGCGGACTTCCGCCGTGACGAAATCTTCCGTGTCGTCGCGCGTGAGCACTTCAGAGACCTGATAAAGCTTCGCCAGCAAAGCGCCATCGGTCACCGGCACCTGCACGCATAAAATGTCGTCATGCTGGGCGATAAAAGCATCGATCCGGCTGGCCAGATGGTCCAGCCCGGCGCCGGTCAAGGCAGACAGAGCAATCGGGCCGTCGTCTCCGGCCTCATCCAGAAGCTTGTCCCGGTAGATCTCGTCCAGACAATCGATCTTGTTCCAGACTTCAATGACCGGAGCCCCCGTCTGGGCATCGACACCAAGGTCATCCAGGGTCTTTTTCACATCCTCGGCCTGGGCTTCCGTATCGGGATGGGAAATGTCCCGCACATGCAGGATCAGATCCGCCTCCAGCACCTCTTCCAGCGTGGCCCGGAAGGCAGCTACCAAATGGGTTGGCAGATCCGAGATGAACCCCACCGTGTCGGACAGGATAATGTCCTTGCCATGAGGCAGCGTCACCTTGCGCAAAGTGGGATCAAGGGTCGCGAAGAGCAGATCCTTGGCGAAGACATCCGATTCCGTCAGCCGATTGAAGAGCGTTGACTTGCCAGCGTTGGTATAACCGACAAGCGCCACCACCGGCTGGGGGATTTTCTTGCGTTTCTTGCGGTGAAGATCCCGGGTGCGGCGCACGCTTTCCAGCTGTTTTTGAAGCGCAATAATGCGGTCCTGAATCTGACGCCGGTCGGCCTCAATCTGGGTTTCCCCCGGACCGCCCATGAAGCCCGCACCGCCGCGCTGCCGTTCCAGGTGAGTCCAGGATCGCACCAGACGGCTCCTTTGCCAGGTTAGATGGGCCAGATCGACCTGCAGGCGGCCTTCCTTGGTTCGGGCCCGGTCGCCGAAAATTTCCAGGATGAGACCTGTGCGGTCGATGACCTTGGTTTTCAGGCGCCGCTCCAGGTTCCGTTGCTGAACAGGGCTCAGGGGATGGTCAATCACCACAAGATCAAGATCTTCACTTGCGACAATTCCGGCAAGTTCAGACACTTTGCCGTCTCCGAACAGAGTTCCAGGTTTCGGATTGTTCACACGGACCACGCCGGAATGCACCATGTTGAGATTGATGGCCGCGCTCAGACCGATGGCCTCGTCAAGGCGCGCCTCCGGGCTGCGATTGCCTCTCAAGTCTGTTTGAGCACCCTCGCCGCGCAGTTGAAGCACCGGCTCGATGATCATCGCACGAAAGGGCTGGGGCAGACGATCCACCCCGGCCTCTTTCATTTTCATCGATTTTTGACCCGGTTCTTCGGCACCGTTAGATTTTGAAAAATCGTCCGCGCGAGACTTCGGTTTCAATCAGCTAGCCTTTTCAGCGTTTTCCTCAGCCTGATCGAACAGTTGAACAGGTCCGTTTGGCATAATTGTGGAAATCGCGTGTTTGTAAACAAGCTGCGAATGCCCGTCCCGTCGCAGCAAAACACAGAAGTTATCGAACCAGGTCACCACACCCTGCAATTTCACACCATTGATGAGGAAAATTGTAAGAGGCGTTTTTTGTTTACGAACGTGATTAAGAAAGGTGTCCTGGAGATTTTGTGCGCGCTCAGCCATAAGTCTTTTTATCCTGTTTTTTCCCGGATGCGGCCGAGCATCCGGCGTATCGGCAGCTTATTGCAAAAAGCTGTTCAAAATCAAACGCCAAGGTTTGACGCCCTGCCCGCTCTTCATGTTGCCCACCTGCGGGAGCCGTCTGCCTCAACTCCTTCGGGTCTCATTCACAAGGCCTTTTTAGCCTTCCGAATCATGCCGTCTGCAAATCAGTAGCAGTATGGAACGAATCACGCAATCGGGTTGAAACCGAACCCGGATGACCGTTTCCGATTATTTTTCCGTCAATGCGTGTCACCGGCATCACCAGCGTTGACGCGGCGGTTACAAAAGCTTCTTTTGCATCAAAGGCTTCTTCAAGAGTGAATGGGCGTTCTTCAAAAGACAGCCCCTCTCTCTCGACAAGATCCAGCACCACCGTGCGGGTAATGCCGCGCAGAATTCCGCTTTCGGCCGGACGGGTCACCAGAACGCCGTCCTTGGTCACGATCCAGGCATTTGTGGAGCCGCCTTCGGTCACATGACCGTCCGTATCCACATACCAGGCTTCCTTGCCGCCATTTTCCTTGGCGTGCTGCTTTGCAAGCACATTCGGCAAAAGAGCAACGGTCTTGATGTCAACGCGCGGCCAGCGGTTTTCCGGATAGCTGACCACAGAAATCCCCTTTTCCGCAGCAGCTTCCGCCGCAACCGGGCTGGTGGACTTCGCAGTCACGACAATGGACGGCGCCACGTCGTCCGAGGGAAAGAAGTGGTCCCGTTTCGCAACACCCCGTGTCACCTGGATATAGACCAGGCCATTATGGACGCGGTTGCGGCGGATCACCTGCTTGAGAACGAACTCCACAGCACCGCGCACCATGGGCCAGTCAATCCGCAATTCGGAGAGCGACCGGTCCAGACGGTCAAGATGCCGGGGCATGTCCACGATCTTGCCGTTCCAGACCTCGCACACCTCATAAACGCCGTCGGCAAACTGATACCCGCGATCTTCAACATGCACCGCGGCCTCTGCGTGTCGCACATACTGGCCATTTACATAGGCAATGCGGCTCATAATCCCTCCTGGATAGGCAAAAATGTGTTGGTCAATCGGACCTTACCGCCAGTTGTGACTGGTCGTTCAGGCGATTGCAAGATCAGAAATCGGACAAAATGACCTAAAAGAAGTCAAGGCTGACCCGGAACATCTGTTCAACCTGCCGGACCCGGTTGGCCACGGCAAAAATGACAATACGGTCCTGGGCCTGAATTTGAAGGTCGCCATTGGGGGTCAGCACATCGCCATTGCGGAAAACCGCCCCCACGCGGATACCGGATGGCAGATCAATTTCCCGCAAGGGCTTACCCACCAGCGGTGAAGTGTCCAGCGCTTCCGCCTCAACAATTTCAGCCGCGCCGTTTTGAAGAGAATGCACGCCCCTGATTCGTCCCCGGCGCACATGCTGCAGGATTCTTGAAATCGTCACAGCGCGCGGGTTGATGAAGGCGTCAATTCCCAGCGCATTGGCAAAGGCCGGGTAGCTTGGATTGTTGAGCAGCGACAGGGAGCGGCGGCAGCCCAGCTTTTTCGCCATGACCGAAGACAGGATATTCACCTCGTCCTCGTTGGTCAGCGCGATCATCGTATCGGCGTCCCCGGCATCGGCCTCATTCAGAATGATCTGGTCCAAGGCACTGCCATGAAGGATGACGGACCGCTTGAGATCGTCGGCCACGGACATGGCCCGCTCGCGCGAGGCTTCAATCAGCTTGATCTTGGTGCCGCTTTGGCGTTGTTCCAGCGCCTTAGCGACATAAAGCCCGATATTGCCGCCCCCGGCGATGATCACCTTGGCCGCTTCGGGCTCCTCATGGCCAAAAATGCTCAAGGTCCGCCGAACCTGATCGCGCCGGGCCACCACATAGGCCAGATCGCCGGTCAGAATGGAATCGGTGCTCTTGGGCACAAACAGGCGATTGTTGCGGAACAGACCGACAACCACAGCCCCCAGATCCGGGAACAATTCGGTCAACTGGCGCAGCGGCGTATCGACGACCGGGCAGTCTTCTTCACACATGATCCCGACAACCACCACCTGATCGTCGGCAAAGCGGACGGTTTCCACGGCACCGGGCAAGGCCAGCCGCCGCAGCACCATCTCGCCCACCTCGATTTCAGGGGAAATGATCACATCGATCGGCATGTTGTCCCGGGAGAACAGATTGCGCCAGCGCCCCTGAAGATAGGACTGCGCACGAATCCGGGCGACCTTGGTGGGCACATTGAAGAGGGAATGGGCCACCTGGCAGGCGACCATGTTCACCTCGTCGTAGAGCGTAACGGCCACGATCATGTCCGCTTCTTCGGCCCCGGCCTGGGCCAGAATGTCCGGATGGGCTCCGTGACCGACAAAACCGCGCACGTCCAGCTGATCGCCAATGGCGTTGATCAACTGCGGCGAGGAATCTATCACCGAAACATCGTTCTGTTCCGCAGCGAGGCGTTCGGCAATTCCATATCCGACCTGACCGGCGCCGCAAATGACGATTTTCATGGGGAGATCCCTTTCCCGCTAAACAGTTGACCTGCGCCCACTGCCCATCAGGTCATGCCGAGTGTTTTCAATTTGCGGTGCAGTGCTGATCGTTCCATACCGACAAATTCGGCAGTCCGCGAGATATTACCGTCAAATCTTTTGATCTGCGCCTGCAGATACTCCCGTTCAAAGATCTCCCGGGCCTCCCTCAGCGGGACAGACATCAAATGCTCCCCGGTGCCGGAGGTGGGCAGGCTCGGCAAGGTTTCACCAATCTCGGCAGGCAACAGATCGGCGGTGATCGTGCTGTCCGGTTCGCCTCGGCTCAAAATCATCAACCGCTCCACATTGTTGCGCAGCTGACGCACATTGCCCGGCCAGTCATGAGTCTGGAGAACGGCCATGGCGTCATCCCCGATCGGGCGGAGCGGAATGCCGGACGCAGCTGAAATCTGTTCCATGAAATGGTGCACGAGAACGGGGATATCCTCCCGCCGTTCGGCAAGCCCCGGCACGCGCAACGGAACCACGCTGAGCCGGTGATAGAGGTCCTGCCGGAACAGGCCGGACGCTATATGCTCTTCCAGGTTCTTTGAAGTGGAAGACAGGATCCGGATATCCACCTGCACCTTCTGGCTGCCCCCGACACGGGTGAAGCTCTGCTCGACCAGAACCCGCAGGATCTTGCCCTGTGTCTCGGCAGGCATATCGGCAACTTCATCAAGGTAGAGCGTGCCGCCATGGGCTTCTTCCAGAGCGCCGATCTTGCGCAGCTTTCCCTGTTCATCCTCAATCCCGAAAAGTTCCTCTTCCATGCGCGGGGGCGTGATAGTCGCCGCATTCAGCACCACAAAGGGACTTTTCTGGCGCGGTGACTGATCATGGATCATGCGCGCCGCCCGCTCCTTCCCGGCCCCGGACGGACCAACAATGAGGATACGGCTGTTGGTGCCGGAGATCTTCTGGATTGTCGTGCGCAGGGTCTGGGCAGCCGACGATCCGCCGACAATGTCGCTGGTTTCACCGCTCCGCTGCTTGAGATCCCGGATTTCGCGCTTCAGGCTGGAGGCTTCCAGGGCGCGTTCAACGATATGGATCAGCCGGTCGGCCTTGAACGGCTTTTCGATATAGTCATAAGCGCCGCGCTTGATCGCGGATACGGCCGTCTCGATATTGCCGTGGCCGGAAATGATCACGACCGGCAGGTCTGGATCTGTTTCCTTCAGGACATCCAAAAGGGCCAGACCATCGAGCCGGCTGCCTTGTAGCCAGATGTCCAGAATGACCAGGGACGGTTTTCGTTCCTTGACCGCAGCCAGGGCGCTGTCCGATCCATGGGCCGTGCGGGTGCCATATCCGTCATCATCGAGAATTCCGGCAATCATTTCCCGAATATCAGTTTCGTCGTCTACGACGAGAATATCATGTGCCATGAGCTGCCACTGTTTCTTGATCTTGGTTTTCGCTCTCCAGGTCGATCTCGGCATGCGCTGCCAGAGTGAGACGGACCAGAGTGCCTGTTGAATCAGGCGACGTTTTGGGCGCATCGAGCAATTCGACGCCGCCGCCATGGTCTTCCAAAATTTTGCGGACGATGGCGAGCCCGAGCCCCGTCCCCTTTTCCCGCGTCGTCATATAGGGCTCCAATAAGCGGCTGCGGTTTTCTTCCGGCAGCCCGATTCCATTGTCGATTACATCGACAACCACCATTTCCTTTGGCCCCAGCCCCTCCGTATAGAGACGCACGTTCACGAGCCCCTTGGGCAGGTCCTCGCCCTCCCTGGCACCGACAGCTTCGGTCGCGTTCTTGACCACATTGGTCAGGGCCTGGCCAACAAGCCGCGGATCATAAACCGCTGTCACCGGTGTGTCGGGCAGATCGGCTGTCACGGAGATGTCCGGATTGGCGACCGATTGCATGAACGCCGCATCCCGGACTGCTTCGCGCAGGTCCCCGGACAGTTTCTTGGGCTTGCGCATTCTGGCAAAGGACGAGAATTCATCGACCATCTGGCCGATATCACCGACCTGCCGGACAATCGTATCGATGCATTGATCGAACACCTCCCGGTCTTCCTCGATCCGCTTGCCATAGCGCCGCCGTATCCGCTCTGCGCTGAGCTGAATGGGTGTCAGCGGGTTCTTGATTTCATGGGCTATGCGCCGGGCCACATCGGCCCAGGCCGAGTTGCGCTGGGCGGAGACGAGATCGGTGATGTCATCCAGCGTGATGACGTAACCATGCTCGCGGCGGGTCGACTGTTCGCTTGTGATCCGCACATTGATGGTGCGCAACCGCCCCCCCCTGGTGACTTCAATCTGGGTCTCAGGCAACCGGTCCACATCTCCGGTGAGAAGGCTGCCGACACACTCGGAAAGTTCCGGCACAACTTCATTGAGTGGCTTGTTCAGGATCTGCACTTCATCCAACTGCAGCAGTTCCAAAGCGGACCGGTTGATCAACATGATCGAAGCCTCGTCATCCACGCCGATGACGCCGGTCGACACACCGGACAAGACGGCTTCATTAAAACGGCGGCGCCGATCGATCTGCTCGTTGGCTGCCAGCAGCGCATCCCGCTGGCCCAGAAGCTGGCCGGTCATCTTGTTGAAAGTCTGTCCCAGATTGGTCAGATCTCCGCCGGACTTTTCGGTTGCCACCTTGACGGCCAAATTCCCCTTGGTGACTTCATCTGCTGCCGAAATAAGCGCCCGGATCGGGGACACCAGCCGGTTGGCAAAGCCGAAACCGATCCAGATTGCCGAAAGGAGCAGCACCAGCGCCACCCCCAGATAGACAAGCGCAAAGGCAACCTGGACCCCAAAGCGGGAATTTTCCATCTGCTGGTACTGGGAGGCGCCGGTCTCCGCCAGACGCAGATACTCCACCACCCTTGGATCAATTGCCCGCACCGCATAAAGATAGAAATTGTCATAGGCCGACAGTTTCATGATCCCACCCACAAGATTGGACTTGCCCGGCGCAATCAGGGTCGGGTCGCCGGATTTTGCGCGGAAGAAACTTTCCGAGGGCGGCAACGGGATCTTTGCATTCGGGTCCAGGACCACCCGGGTCACCACTTCCCCGTTTTCATTCAGGATCATCGCGGCGAGAATGCCGCGCAGGGACACCTGGGTGGAGAAAAACTGGTCGAACCGGGTCGGCTCAAACTCATAGATTGCCTTGGCCCGGTCGATATCGTTGCTCATGGCGATCAGGTCACCACGCAAAACACGGGCGTGTTCCTGCAGATAGGCCTGGGCAACAGTCAGGGCATTGTCGATGATCTGGCGCGTGCGATCCTCAAACCACCGGTCCAGCCCCCTGTCGAGGGTAACAGCGCCCAAGATCGCCATCAGCACAGCTGGAACAGCAGCCACGAGGCTGAACAGGGCCACCACCCGCACATGAAGCCGAGCTGCGGCGCGCCCGCGCCGGCGCGCCTGCCAGAGCTTCAGGATTTCAACGGAAATAACCCCGAGCAGCACCGCTGCCAGAACGCCATTGATGGCCATGGCAGTCAGGATCACATTCCGGGTCGGATCAATGGAGGTCAAGCCCATCAATATCACAAACGTGACCGTGATGGATACAAGCGCGAACACCATGACCCCAAGACCCGCCCGGCGCCACACCTTGCCTGCGGCACTCGATTGCAAGACGGATTGCTGAACCGTTCCCAGAATCATGCAGCCTCTAAATCCCCCTGGCTCCGGTAGAAATTCCGGTGCGCATCATCGAATGCTGCAAAGTTATCACACAATGTTGCGAAATTGCGACAGAGCCCGCCACAGGAGTAAATTTCTCAGTGGAAGATCCAGAGCACCTGGTCAAGAATTTGATTTCAATAGATTTTTTTAAAATTCATTCGCTGCTAATCTTTCTCCGGCGCAGGTCAGAAACAGGCCGAAATGAGGCAAATTCCCTTGTCAGACCTACCTATCCCAGGGAGACAGCCTTCTGCGGAATGAGGCAAGCTTCATGCGACCTCATTCCGGCTGATCACAGTAAACACGACAAGACACCAAACGCGCCTTTGTTAGCGCGCCGACCGCATGACCTGAATATCCAGGTCCCGGATTTTCTTGCGCAGGGTGTTCCGGTTTACTCCCAAAAGCTCGGCCGCTTTGATCTGGTTGCCCCGTGTGGCGGCAAGCGCCGCACTGATGAGCGGATATTCCACCTCCCGCAAGATGCGGTGATAAAGGCCCGGGGGAGGCAGAGCTTCTCCAAACGTATCAAAATAGCCGTTCAGGTATTTTTCCACCGAGCCGCCGAGATTGATGGTTTCTGAAACATCTTCTTCGGCCGAAGTGACACTTGGCTGGCTCAGTTCCTGATCCAGCAGGCTTTCACTGATGACATCCTGCGGGTAAAGCGCAGCCAACCGTCGCACCAGATTCTCAAGCTCGCGCACATTGCCCGGCCATCTGTAGCGGCGCAGCATGTTCAGCGCACCCTGGTCAATCTGCTTGGCCTGAAGACCTTCCTTTTCCACGATGGAAAAGAAATGGCGCACCAGATCCGGAATATCCTCCACCCGCTCACGCAGGGGTGGCAACCGGATCGGTACGACGTTCAGCCGGAAATACAGATCCTCCCGGAACAGTCCCTGATTAATCAGATGGCGCAGATCCTTGTTGGTGGCCGCAACAATGCGCACATCCGTCTTGATCGGCGTACGCCCCCCAACCGTGGTATATTCCCCCTGCTGCAGTACCCGCAAAAGCCGCGTCTGGGCTTCCATGGGCATATCACCGATTTCATCGAGAAACAGCGTGCCGCCATCGGCCTGTTCAAAACGGCCGGAACTCCGGTTCTGTGCCCCGGTAAAGGCGCCTTTCTCATGGCCGAACAGCTCCGCCTCGATCAGGTCGCGCGGGATCGCGGCCATATTGATCGCTACGAACGGGCCGTTGCGGCGCTTGCCATAGTCGTGCAGCGCACGGGCAACCAGCTCCTTGCCGGTTCCCGACTCCCCGTTGATCATCACCGTCAGATCGGTCTGCATCAGCCGGGCCAGAATACGGTAGATTTCCTGCATCGCCGGAGATCTGCCGACCAGGGGCATGCCTTCCCCGGCATCGTCAATGTCCAGCGTCGGCCGCTTTTTTGGCTCTTCAAGCGCCCGTTGGACAATATTCGTCAGCTCTTTGAGATCAAACGGCTTTGGCAGGTATTCATAGGCGCCCTTTTCCGACGCCTTGATAGCGGTCATGAAGGTGTTTTGCGCGCTCATGACAAGAACCGGCAATTCCGGACGCATCTTCTTCATGCGCGGCAGCACATCGAAGATATTCTCGTCCGGCATGACCACATCCGTGATCACCAGATCCCCGTCTCCTGATGACACCCACCGCCAAAGCGTCGATGCGTTTGAGGTCAGCCGGACCGTATAGCCGGCCCTGGACAGAGCCTGATTGAGAACTGTGCGGATCGCAGCATCGTCATCTGCAACAAGGATCGTACCTGTCGGCATTGTTATTCGGTTCCTTGGCTCGTCTGACCTGGGGATGCCAGGCCTCCGCCGGTATAGGCAGGCATGAGGATACGGAACGTAGTTCTTTCACGCTGACTGTCACATTCTATGACACCGCCATGGTCGCCAATGATTTTGGCAACAAGCGCGAGCCCAAGCCCGGATCCGTTGGTTTTTGTGGTGATGAAAGGTTCAAACAAATGCGGCAGGAGATCATCCGGCACGCCCGGGCCATTGTCCTGCACGCAGAACTCGAGCGGCAGACTGACCCGCTGATCTGTTCCAGGAACGGACAGCCGCACGCCAGGCCTGAAAGCAGTCGAAATGCGGATTTCACCATCCGGGTCATCGCCAATGGCTTCACTGGCATTCTTCACAAGATTGAGGAACACCTGAATCAGCTGATCCTTATTGGCATAGACCGCTGGCAGGGAGGGGTCGTAGGTCTCCACGATACGCTTGCCGCGCGCAAACCCATTGTCGGACAGGCTTTTGACCCGGTCGAGCACAACATGAATATTAACCGGCTCACGCTCGATCGGCCGCTCGTCGGAAAAGACCTCCATCCGGTCGACCAGTTTCACGATCCGGTCGGTCTCGTCCATGATCAGCCGCGTCAGGGAGCGGTCGTCATCGGCAACCGATTGTTCCAGCAGCTGGGCGGCGCCCCGGATGCCGGACAAGGGGTTCTTGATCTCGTGGGCCAGCATCGCGGCAAGCCCGGTCACCGTCCGGGCCGCACCGCGGGAAGTCAGCTGCCGGTCGATTTTTTCCGCCATGGTTCGTTCCTGGAACATCAGCACCACGGCGCCCGGCCGGTCGGCCACCGGCGCTGCATTGATGTCGACGATCTTGGGCGCACCGATGCGAGGCGAACCGATATCCACCTTGTATTCGTTGACTGGCGCAGCCCGTTCGCGCACCTGTTCAAGCAAGGTCAGCAAGGGGCTGCCAAAGGGAACAAAGTCACTGATCGGATGCCGCCGGAGCACGGCCGCGCTGGAGCGCATGAAAATTTCAGCCGCCATATTGGCCGATTCAATCACACCGTCCGGCGCAACAAGAAGAACCGGATGCGGCAGAGCGTCGAGAATAGTCGGGCCGTCGCTGGCGAGCATGGCCACACGGCCCTCTTCGGTCATTTTTTTGCTCACGCAGCCGTCCGTTCGTTTGAATTGGAGAACCAGTCCAGAGCCAACCGGAGCACCTCTTCCGGCTGGCTGGACGTCATCAGGGTTTTGCGAACAGGGCCGGGCAAGGGAGCGCTGCCCTGGGCAAGCGCCTCGTCCAGATACCAGCCCAGATGCTTGCGGGCGATGCGCACGCCCTGAAACTGGCCATAGTGGCTCAAGATCGCCTGGTAATGCTCCGCCACAAGCTCCGCCAGATCCGCTCCGCTCGGGGCAGCAGGCAAGGAACCCGTTAGAAGATACCGGCCCACATGACCGGGCAGCCAGGGACGGCCATAGGCCCCCCGTCCAATCATCACCCCATCCGCACCGGACGCCTCAAGCATAGCATGTGCATCTTCCGGGCTTTTGCAGTCGCCGTTCGCGATTACGGGTAGCCGTGTTGCCGCTTTGACACGGCCAATCGCCTTCCAATCGGCCTTGCCCTTGTAGAATTGGCACCTGGTGCGCCCGTGCACGGTGATCAGCTGCACCCCGGCTGCCTCCGCGCGGCAGGCAAGCTCAGCGGCATTCAACGAGGTATCGTCCCAGCCAAGCCGCATCTTCACGGTGACCGGAAGATCGACCGCTCCAACCGTTGCCTCAATCAAGGACAGCGCATGATCAAGGTCCCGCATCAAGGCGGACCCGGAATAGCCCGATGTGACCTTTTTCGCAGGACACCCCATGTTAATGTCAATGACGTCGGCACCCAGATCCGCAATAACCTTGGCCGCCTCACCCATCCAGCGCGCTTCCCGGCCGGCCAGCTGGACAACATGCAGCCCACCGTCCTGGGCCTCGGCCCGCATCTGGGTTTCCGCATCCCCTTTTATGAAGGATTCGCTGGCCACCATTTCGCTGACAACCATGCCCGCGCCGAAACGCGCAGCCAGACGCCGAAAGGGCAGATCTGTGACCCCGGACATCGGCGCCAGAACGGCCGAGTTCGGTAAAATGGTCGATCCAATAGCGAGGGATTTCACGGGTGCGGACACCAGGCTCTCTCTTTTGCTCATTACCTGTGCAAATTTCTTTCTGCCTATATTGTAGACAATTTATGCAACGCAACAAGTCTAAATTTGCGAAAGACGTATGATCTTCGTTAAAGACCGTCAAAGTTTTATGCAGGACCAGCCCGCAAGGAGACCGTCAATGGCCAAAACCGCAGCCGCCCTGATTGTTGCGGCGGGGCGCGGCACCCGTCTGGCGGCGCCCGGCGACACACAGCCGAAGCAATACAGACGCCTCTGCGGCCGACCGGTGCTGTCTCATACACTGGAAGCCTTGGCGAATCATCCTCGGATCGGAAAAATTCTGACTGTCATCCACGCAGATGACCAAGACCTGTTCGACGCCGCAGCCGCAGCCACAGCGCCCACCACCCGCGCCAAGCTCCTGAATGCCGCCTTTGGCGGCCCCACCCGCCAGGCCTCCGTGCTGGAAGGGCTCAAGGCGCTCAGACCAGAAGCTTGCGACTTTGTCCTGATCCATGATGCGGCCCGCCCGTTTGTCCCTTTGAGGGTATTGGACGACATTCTGACCACACTGGACACGGGCGCAGATGGCGCCCTGGCCGCACTTGCCGTTGCAGATACGCTGAAACGGTCAAACACATCCGGCGGGCGCCTGGAAACAGTCGACAGAACAAACCTGTGGGCTGCCCAGACACCGCAAGCCTTCCCGTTTGAGCTCATTTTGAACGCCCACCTGAAAGCGGACCATGAGCATGAAACCGGATTTACCGACGATACAGGCCTTGCCGAATGGGCCGGATTGACCGTCCAGCTGTGCGAAGGCTCACCGGACAATTTCAAAATCACCACCCTCGCCGATCTTACACGCGCAGACCGCCAGGCTTCCATGACAGACCCAACCAAACCCCGCTCCCAGCCCCCCTCTCTCGACGCCCTGCAGGATGTCCGCACAGGGATCGGCTATGACGTTCATGCCTTTGAAGACGGCGAAGCCGTGATCCTCGGCGGCGTCACGATTGCCCACACAAGGAAGCTGAAAGGCCACTCGGACGCGGATGTGGTACTGCATGCCATCACCGACGCCACTCTCGGCGCCATTGGAGATGGTGACATCGGCAGCCATTTCCCGCCAAGTGATCCAGCCTGGAAAGGCGCCGCATCAGACCAGTTTCAGGACGATGCCATCCGGCGGGTCGCAGCGCTCGGGGGCCGCCTGGCTCATATCGATGTCACCATCGTATGTGAAGAGCCCAAGATCGGTCCGCACCGGCCGCAGATCCGCGAAACCGTTGCACGTATTTGCGGCCTGCCGGTCTCCCGGGTCTCCATCAAGGCGACCACGTCGGAACGGCTCGGATTCACAGGCCGCAAGGAAGGAATCGCGGCCCTTGCAAGCGTCACCGTACGCTTGCCCTTTGATGAGAACGAGACATCGGACTATGACTGACGCCCCTTTGACCAGTTTAAGTGCCCTGATCCCCCTGGCTGAAACGCTGCTGGACGCCTTGAAGGACCGGGACATCATGATTGCCACCGCCGAATCCTGCACCGGTGGACTCATCTGCGGCACGCTGACAGACATTGCAGGGTCCTCGGCCGCTGTGGACCGGGGTTTCGTCACCTATTCAAACGAGGCCAAGACGGAGATGCTGGGCGTCCCCGCCGAACTGATCGCCCGCGAAGGCGCGGTCAGCAAGGAGGTCGCTCTTGCAATGGCCGAAGGAGCCCTGTCCCGCTCCAAGGCCGGCATTGCTGTTTCCGTGACCGGAATTGCAGGCCCGGGCGGCGGGTCTGAGGAAAAACCAGTCGGCACCGTGCATCTGGCCGTCGCCAGATACGGTCAGCCGACCCATCATATGCATTGCCGGTTTGCAGACCGAGGCAGGCAGTCAATCCGCCTGGAGACAGTTCAAACCGCTCTTAGGACTGCCTTGAACACCCTGACCACAGAAAAGACTCGTTAACGATACTGGAATTTTTGCTGCAACGCAGGTTTTTACATTGTAAAAACTACTTGACGTACCGTAGCGTGAACCACATATCGTGCAGGCATGAAGCGGTTTCTGGCACTTCTGGTCGTCATGGCAAGTATGAGCGGATCTGCAATTGCGGAGACCCCGCCGCTTGCGGGAGACTACTTTCTGATCGCCCGCAACACGTCCGGCTCGTTTGTTGGCAGCCACAAAGTCTTCACCAAGCTCTCTGTCGGCACCAGAAAGGTTCAATACTGCGCCTATTCCTATTATGTACGCGGCAGCACGATCGCCTGGTCCCAGATTGAGGCCAGACGGGGCCATATCATCCGCCTCGAATACAATTCAGGACGCGGGTGGCGCCCTATTTGCGCCAGCCCCGAACAGCAGGTGACCCTGAAGGATATCGGCGTCAAACTCAGCCCCCAAGACTATCTCAACAGTCTGGAAGAAAACCCAAAACAAAAGAACCTTCTGGCCTCGATTAAATCATTTTTCGGCACGGATGAGCCTGAAGAAGCGGAAGCCGAAGGCAGCTACCACGAGCGCTGATGTGCCGCCGCACCTTTCACCCCCTCCGCCTGAAATTTAGCACCAGCGAATTATATCAACTTTTAGTAAAACGCACCGTCGGCAATCAACATGTTCTATAAGAACCTCTTCTATGTTGCCGCTACGGACGTCACAACAAAAACCTCTCGGGGCACCCAAGACCCGCTGCAGGGGACCAATCTCATGCGCTTGAAAATTCTCACGCTTCTAGGCGGGTTTTGCCTTCTGTCTGCCAGCGGCGCCATGGCCCAGAGCGACGTACCCAAGATAGGAGACATCTATCTCATTTCCCGAGATGGCCATCAGACATTCCGGGGGTCCCACAAGATCTATAAAAGGAAGTCCGAGGGCCTCGTTGAAGTCAGCTATTGCAACCGCACCTACTGGGTCCGGTATGCGACGGTGGCCTGGACCGAACTTGAGGTGGAGCAGAATTTCGAGGTGCGGGTGGAACATAACTGGGGGAAAGGCTGGCGGCCCATTTGCGAGCACCCCGAAGAACAGGTGACCCTGAAAGGTCTCGGCATCGAAGACGATCCCCGGCTCGTGATGCATGAATTGTATGATAACGGCGCGAGCAAGAAACGGGAGGACCGTTTTGCCTCCATACGCGAGGCGTTCAATCCTCAAAATCTTGATGAAGCCGCGCAATCGCTCCGGGGCGAATAACACGAGCCTACCGAGTAGCCAGCCCGAGGCAAAAGTTAACAAATAAGTAATCTAAAGATTTTATTCTCGATCAAGTGGGGCACATATGGGCTCACATAAGGACATCGGGGATGAAACACTCTGTCTCTTGGATTACCACAACAGTGCTAGGCTGCATTTGCCTGTCGAGCACTGCGATTGCGCAAAGTGACTTCTACATCCGTTCCCAATTCTCCAACGGCAAATTCACCGGCTTTCACGAGATCCTGACCAAGCCAAAGGCCGGCTACTATCAGGCGCGCTATTGCGACCGGACTTTTTGGGTGTCCTCCGGGACGGTTCTTTGGACAGAAGAACAGTCGGAAGCCGGCAATTCGCTCGTTCTTGAAGAAGTCACGGGTCAGACCCGCACCGTCGTCTGCTCGGATAAAACCGCCTTCGCAACCCTGGAAGAACTGGGATTGTCCGAGCGGGAGATTGCCAAATTGCGGGCGGAAAATGCGCCGCTGAACATGAGATCAAGCCGCCTGCGTACGATCCGGGACGCCTTCAAACAATTCAAATGAAGACAGAATCCTTCTTTAGGATACGCGCAGGGTCACACAGAGAACCGGACAGGATTTTTTGAGGCGATCCTGCTGATCCAGTCCACAAACAGGCTCGTTTCCCGTGACTGGCGGTTCACGGACAGAAAATAGCCTTCATTGGCGCTCAGCAAGACGGGACGGACCGGTGTCACCCGATTGCGTCTTATGAACCGACGGGCAAGCATCTCGTTGACCGGGCAGGCCCCGGCATCTTGCACCGCCAGCTCCGGCGCGGCACAACATGTGACGGCCACATTGGATCTTATTTTTTTGAGGTTGGTTGACACACCCGGCCCGCCACTTTCAGCGGGCAAGCCAACCACAAAAACGGGTATGAGGAGACGTTCTGAGGCAGGTCAGGCGCCGTAGACCTGATCGGCCCGGGCCTCAAAAGCGCTGGAAAATTTCCGGAAGGCCTTGTCGAACATCACGCCCATAAGGGATCCAAGCGTGCGGCTCTTGAACTCATAGGCAATATAGAAGCCGACCGTGCAGCTGCCCTCTCCAGCCTCTTCAAAGGTCCATTTGTTTTCAAGATGCTTGAACGGGCCGTCCAGATATTCCACCAAAATCGTGCGCTCAGCCGGGCGCAATTCCACCCGGCTGGTAAAGGTTTCCCGAAACAGCTTGTAGGCCACCGTCATATCGGCCACCAGCACGCTGCGGCCATCCTCCAGCTCCTTGCGGCCGCGCACATGCAGGTCCTGGCACAGAGGCACGAATTCCGGGTATTGCTCCACATCCGCCACAAGACGGAACATTTTGTCCGCCGGATGCTTGACATTATGTGAGGATGAAAAACTGGGCATGCAGACTGTCCGGGCCTTTGGGACGCGTGTTTCAGTGACCGAGCTTGGCCTTGCGCGCAGCGCGAAGGTCGGCGAAGTCTTCCCCCGCATGGTGGGACGAGCGGGTCAGCGGACTTGCAGAGACTTTCAAAAAGCCCTTGGCATAGGCAATCCGTTCATACCCTTTGAATTCCTCCGGCGTCACGAAGGACAGCACCGGGTGGTGTTTCTTGGACGGCTGGAGATACTGGCCAACAGTCAGGAAATCCACATCGGCGGCTCTGAGGTCATCCATCAGCTGAAGCACCTCGTTGCGGACTTCTCCAAGGCCGACCATGATGCCGGATTTGGTGAACATTTCCGGATCGAGTTCCTTCACCTTCTGCAAAATGCGTATGGAATGGAAATAGCGCGCACCGGGCCGCACGGTCAGATACTTTGACGGAACCGTTTCAAGATTGTGGTTGAACACATCGGGCTTTGCCTCAACCACAATTTCCAGCGCCCCGTCCTTGCGCAAAAAATCCGGTGTCAGCACTTCGACCGTCGTCTTCGGTGCAGTCTTGCGGATGGCCTGGATGACATCGGCAAAATGGCGGGCACCGCCGTCATCCAGATCATCCCGGTCAACCGACGTGATCACAACATGTTCCAGCCCCATGGTCGCCACCGCATCGGCCACCCCCTGAGGTTCATTCTGGTCGACGGCTCCCGGCATGCCGGTGCGCACATTGCAGAAGGCGCAGGCCCGTGTACAGGTGTCGCCCAGGATCATGAAACTGGCGTGTTTCTTGGACCAGCATTCTCCGATATTGGGGCAGCCGGCTTCCTCACAGACGGTTACCAGATTGTTCTGACGCACCACATCCTGGGTTTCCCGGTAAACCGGCGAGGTCGGCGCCTTGACACGGATCCATTTCGGCTTGCGCTGCACCGGATTGTCCGGACGATGTTCCTTCTCCGGATGACGCGGGCGGGCATCGGATTTCGGTCTCGGGCGATTAAGCGTGTCGACAATCGTAACCATGGGCCTTAAGTGTCGTTATTTCTCTGAAAGGTCAAGCCAAAATGGTGGTGAGCCAGCTATGTGCTGAGCGCAGGTCTGACCAGTGTTGCCAGCCTTTGCCGGGCCTTCTCCGTCAAGGCATGCGCCTTGCGGCTGACCTCGTTTATCTGGACGATCACGGTGACCGCTTCGGCCACCGGCCGGCCATCCTGGAACACCTGCTGAAACAGTTTGAAGGAGCTGCGCCCGATCTCCTTGACCGCAGTGCCGATCTCCACCTGGCCAGGCCAGGTCACTTCGGCCAGAAAATCAAGTTCCAGCCGGGCAATCACAAAGGCGGCACCTTCATCCATCAATTGACCGCCGATCAGAAGCTCGACCCGGCCTGTCTCCAGAAACGTGTTGAAGACCGCATTGTTCACGTGGCCCTGCCGGTCCGTATCCGCATAGCGCAGCTTGTCGGATGTTCTTAAGGGAAACGCCTCCAGACCGGGCTCGTCCAGAGGACCCGGCGCATCCTCTTCTCGCACCACATAGATCGAGGCTGGCACATCGCCCTCATCGGTCAAAACCAGCGTTTCCACGCGTTGATAGCCATCCCCCTCAAAGGCGTCCAACCGCCCCCAAAGTTCGGCAAGGCTGTCGGCCTCGAAAAGAAAGACTTCAATCGTCTGGCCTTCCGAATCCAGAACCAGTCCGGGAAACCCGAGCGCGGCTCCCCAGCCGGTCTGAACCAGCCGCCCACGCACCGTGCCCCTGCGCCAGCGCCCCTTGATATCGGCCAGCTGATGGTGATTGGCCCGTCCGGGCGCAAGAGTTCCATAAGTAGCCAGCCGGGTGGCGGCACGTGAAGACAATTGATCCATTTAGGCTCCCGTCCTTCCGATTACCCCCGCAGCTTACGCCACAAAAACAGGAACAAAATGGCGCCAATGGTGGCCAGGATCAGTTGATCCAGAATGCCACCAGTAACCTGCAGACGGAAAATTTCCGCCAGTTTTCCACCGATCAAGGCACCGATCAACCCAACCACCAGGCTGCCGAGGCCCCCTCCCCGGCTGTTAAGCACCCGGTGAGCAACCGCGCCCGCGACAAGGCCGATGAAAACTGCGACAATCAAGCCCATCGCGGATAGTCCTTTTCTCTGTTCAAACCAGTACCCGGGCAATCAGAACAACAATAATCGCACCGATGGCGGCCACAATAATCTCGTTCACAAGAGCATTGCCGAGATTGATATTTATCCCGGTCGCCTTGACGAGAAACCCGCCGACAAAAGCTCCGATGACACCGGTCAAAAGGTATTTGAGGAGCCCCCCACTGCCGCCGACAAACAAGCTTGCCAGCCACCCGGCCACAACTCCGATGACCACCCAGATCAAAATTGCTTTTGCATCCATTTCGCTTTCCCTTTTCCCCAACAACTAAGCGCGTGAACCATGCTCCGCTCTTTCGATAGAAGCACTGTAGCTAAAGGATGTGTCAGCACAACTCACAGACAGGGCGTTGACGCGCCGATTGGCAAAAAACTGGCAGGCTATGGAAGGCCAAGTCCAAAAACCACTCCTGCATGCCAAATACACTTGGACGTGAGCTTGCGCGCTTCTCTTTGCAGGCTGGTAGCGGTTACATGCTCCCCCTCTCCAAATGCACCCGGAAGAGCCAAGGAACCGGCAATGCGGCATCGGAAACAGGTACGACGCCCTGGACGACTGCCACCCAGTGAAAAACTGCTGTTTCAGCAGTCTTCGGGCCATGTTCGCAACGTAAACAAGCAGCACATTCAACGAAGCAGTCAACGTCACCTCCTCACGAGGCTTGAGCGTTCAGCTTTCCCATCGACACAGAACTCTCACTGCGTCGCCGATAGAAGCAAGCAAGACCTGTCTCCATAACTGCAGGAAAACGGCTCCGGCAGATCCTTGCCGAAGCCTTCGTAAATCAGGCGTTCAAAACCTTTCCGTATGCGTCGAGTACAGATTCCTTCATCATCTCCGACAGGGTCGGATGCGGGAAAATCGTGTGCATCAACTCTTCTTCGGTGGTCTCAAGGTTCATGGCCACCACGAAGCCCTGGATCAGTTCGGTCACTTCGGCGCCGCACATATGCGCCCCCAGCAACTCGCCGCTTTTCTTATCAAAGATCACCTTGATCATGCCGTTGTCTTCACCAAGGGCAATGGCCTTGCCGTTGGCATTGAACATGTAGCGGCCGACGCGGATCTCGCGGCCTTGCTCCTTGGCTTTGGCTTCGGTGAAGCCAACAGAGGCGACCTGCGGATTGCAATAGGTGCAGCCCGGGATCTTGCGGTGGTCCATCGGATGCACATCCGGCACACCGGCGATCTTTTCGATGCAGATCACACCTTCATGCTCGGCCTTATGCGCCAGCATGGGCGGTCCGGCCACATCGCCTATGGCATAAAGACCTGAAACATTCGTGCGCCCATACCCGTCAATGACGACACAGCCCCGGTCGGTTTTCACCCCAAGGGCTTCCAGACCGATATTCTCGATATTGCCCTGAACCCCGACGGCGGAAATCAGATGGTCCGCCGTGATCTGGCTCACCTTGCCGTCCTTGGTCTCCACATGGGCTGTTATGGAATTGGCCGCCTTGTCGACCTTGGTCACCTTGGCTTCCGTGATGATCTTCAGACCCCGCTTTTCCAGCGCCTTGCGGGCGAATTTCGAAATTTCCGCGTCTTCCACCGGCATCACGTTGGCCATCAGCTCGACCACAGTCACATCCACACCCATGGAGCGGTAGAAGGATGCGAATTCGATGCCGATGGCACCGGAGCCCATCACCACCAGAGACTTCGGCATCTTGGCCGGTTTCATGGCCTCGAAATAGGTCCAGATCAGCTTGCCGTCCGGCTCAATCCCCGGCAAAGCACGCGGACGGGCACCAGTCGCAACAATAATGTGCTTGGCCGTATAGGTGCCCTCGCCTTTCACGCCCTTGGGCACCGGGTGCTGCGGCTCGACCACCGGCTTGGTTGACTTACCGACAACAATCTCGCCCGGCTTGGTGAGCTTGGCTTCACCCCAGATCACGTCGATTTTGTTCTTCTTCATCAGGAAGCCGACGCCACCATTCAGCCGCGCAGACACGCCGCGCGAGCGGGCCACCACGTCCTTGACGTCAGCCTTCATGGTGCCTTCCAGCGTGAGGCCGAAGCTTTTGGCGTGGTTGGCATGGTCGAAAATTTCAGCGGACCGCAGCAGTGCCTTGGTCGGAATACAACCCCAGTTGAGGCAGATGCCGCCAAGATGCTCGCGCTCGACAATGGCGGTCTTGAAGCCCAGCTGGGCGGACCGGATCGCAGTCACATACCCGCCCGGCCCGGAGCCGATGATGATCACATCGTAATTGGTGTCAGCCATGGTGTTTTCCCCGGCGAAAGAAATCATCGTTCAAAAACGGCGCGGCGTTACCGCCGCGCCGGAGAGCATGGGTCAAACCAGCATGCTCATCGGATTTTCGATGTAGCCCTTGAAAGCGGCAAGCAACTCCGCCCCGAGCGCCCCGTCCACGCAGCGGTGGTCGGTGGACAATGTCACGGTCATAACCGTTGCCACGGCAAGCGCGTTGTCCTTGACCACCGGGCGTTTTTCACCAGCACCGACCGCCAGAATGGTGGCATGGGGCGGGTTCACGACGGCCGAGAAATCCTTCACGCCCATCATGCCCATGTTGGAGACCGCAGTCGTTCCGCCCTGATACTCTTCGGGCTTCAGCTTGCGTTCCTTGGCCCGCTTGCCGAGATCCTTCATTTCGTTGGAAATGACCGAAAGCGGCTTTTCTTCCGCCCGGCGGATGATCGGGGTGATCAGACCGCCCGGAATGGACACAGCGACCCCCACATCGGCATGTTTGTGCATAACCATGTTGTCATCCGTCCAGGACACGTTTGCATCAGGAACATCGCGCAGGGCAAGCGCAAGCGCCTTGATGATCATGTCATTCACCGACAGCTTGTAGGCCGGTTTTCCATCCTTGTCGGTGGCAGCAGAGCCGTTGAGCTGCGCCCGCAGGGCCAGAAGCGCATCCAGTTCGCAGTCCACCGACACATAGAAATGCGGAATGGTCTGCTTGGATTCCGTCAAGCGCTTGGCAATGGTCTTGCGCATGCCGTCATGGGGCACGAGCTCATAAGAGCCTTCGTCAAAGAGCTTGAGCACCTGATCCGCAGACGGGCCGGAGACAGGCGCCGGAGCGGCAGCAGCCACCTTGGGCGCTTCTGCCACCTGAGCTGCCTTGCCGGTTCCAGTGGCAATCGCCGCCTCAATGTCGCGCTTGACGATACGGCCATGGGGCCCGGTGCCAGACAGGGCGTTTAGATCCAGGCTGTTCAGCTTGGCGAGACGCCGGGCCAAAGGCGAGGCAAACAGACGCACGCCGTCTGCGGCTACAGGAGCCGGTCCGGCGGGCGCTGCCGCCGGAGCAGCAGACGGAGCCGATGCAGCGGCAGTTGCCGGGGCTGTTGCAGACGCTGCAGCAGGCGCCGGAGCCGCGCCACCGGACGTATCGATGGCACTGGCCTCCTCGCCGTCCTCAAGCAGAACGGCAATCAGCGCGTTGACCTTCACGCCCGCAGAGCCTTCGGGCACGACGATCTTTCCGACCGTGCCTTCATCCACTGCTTCGACTTCCATCGTGGCCTTGTCGGTTTCAATCTCGGCGATCACATCGCCCGCAGCAACCTGATCGCCTTCCTTGACCAGCCATTTGGCCAGATTGCCCTCTTCCATGGTCGGGGAAAGGGCCGGCATGGTGATATTGATTGGCATGTCCGTCTCCCTCGCCTCAGGCTGTGTAGGTCACGGCCTTGACCGCATCGATGACTTCCGGAACGCTCGGCAGCGCGAGCTTTTCAAGATTTGCGGCATAGGGCATCGGAACGTCCTTACCGGTCACCCGAAGGATCGGCGCATCGAGATAATCGAAGGCTTTTTCCTGAACCTGATAGGCGATTTCGGAAGACACCGAACACATCGGGTAGGCTTCCTCGATGGTGACAATCCGCCCCGTCTTGCGAACGGAGGCCAGAACAGTGTCTATGTCGAGAGGGCGGATGGTGCGCAGGTTGATCACCTCTGCGGAAATGCCCATGGCCGCCAGTTCCTCAGCTGCCTGCAGCGTATAGGTCATGCCGATGCCCCAGGAGACCAGCGTGACATCCGTGCCGCCCCGTTCCACCTTGGCCTTGCCGATCGGCAGGACAAAGTCTTCCATATCCGGAATGTCAAAGGAGTGGCCGTAGAGGATCTCGTTTTCCAGGAAGATCACCGGGTTCGGATCCCGGATCGCTGCCTTCAACAGGCCCTTGGCATCCGCTGCGGAATAAGGCTGGACCACTTTCAGACCCGGCACATGGGCATACCAGGACGCATAGTCCTGGGAATGCTGCGCGCCGACACGGGCCGCTGCCCCGTTCGGGCCGCGGAAAACAATTGGCGCGCCCATCTGGCCACCGGACATATAGAGCGTCTTGGCAGCGGAGTTGATGATCTGGTCAATCGCCTGCATGGCGAAGTTGAAGGTCATGAACTCTACAATGGGTTTCAGGCCTGCCATAGCCGCCCCGACACCTAGACCGGCAAAGCCGTGTTCGGTAATCGGCGTATCAATGACGCGCTTGGCACTGAATTCATCCAGAAGCCCCTGGGTGATCTTGTAGGCGCCCTGATACTCGGCCACTTCCTCGCCCATGACGAAGACATCCGCGTCCCGGCGCATTTCCTCGGCCATGGCATCACGCAGGGCTTCACGGACCGTTGAGCTCTTCATCGCCGTTCCTTCCGGAACTTCCGGGTCAGACGCGGGCTCAGAGGTGACCGGTGCGGGGGCAGCAGGTGCGGCTGAAGGAGCTGCAGCCGCCGGACTTGCCGGTGCGGGCGCGGCGGCCGGAGCTGCTGCGGCCGTATCCATGGCGCTGGCGTCTTCGCCTTCGCCCAGAAGGACGGCGATTTTCTCGTTGACCTTGACGTTGTCTGTTCCCTCGGGGACCAGGATCTTGCCAAGCGTGCCCTCGTCAACCGCTTCCACTTCCATCGTGGCCTTGTCGGTTTCGATCTCGGCAATCACATCACCTGCGGAAACGGTATCGCCTTCGGCTTTCAACCACTTCGCAAGCTTCCCTTCTTCCATTGTCGGCGACAGCGCCGGCATCAAAATATCTACAGGCATATTTTCCCCCGGCGTTACAGCAAGATGTCGGTATAGAGTTCAGAAACGTCCGGTTCCGGATCGTTCTGAGCAAATTCCGCAGCTTCGGCGACCTTCGCGCGCACATCCTTGTCGATGGACTTGAGGTCGTCTTCACTTGCCCAGCCGTTGTGAATCAGGCGGGAGCGCACCTGCTCGATCGGGTCGTGCTCGGTCCGCATCTTTTGCACTTCGTCCTTGGACCGGTATTTCGCCGGGTCGGACATGGAGTGACCGCGATAGCGGTAGGTGATCATCTCCAGAATGTAAGGACCCTTGCCTTCGCGGCACCAGGACAGTGCCTTGTCGGAGGCGGCCTTAACGGCGCGCACATCCATACCGTCCACCTGCTCGCCCGGAATTCCGAAGGACGCGCCGCGCTGGGAAAGATCCGTCGTAGCCGACGCCCGGCTGACGCTGGTGCCCATGCCGTATTTGTTGTTCTCGATCACATAGACAACAGGCAGCTTCCATAGCTCCGCCATATTGAAGCTCTCATAGACCTGGCCCTGGTTGGACGCACCGTCGCCGAAAAACGCCATCGCAACGTTGCCGTTTTCGCGATACTTGTTAGCGAAACCCAGCCCGGTTCCTAGCGAGACCTGGGCCCCCACGATGCCATGGCCACCATAGAAATGCTTCTCCTTGGAGAACATGTGCATGGAGCCACCCTTGCCCTTTGACAGGCCGCCCCGGCGCCCGGTCAACTCGGCCATGACAGCACCCGGATCAAGATCCATTGCCAGCATGTGACCATGGTCGCGGTAGCCGGTGATCATCTGATCGCCGTCCTTCTTGGCCATCTGCATACCGACCACGACAGCTTCCTGCCCGATATACAAATGACAAAATCCGCCGATGAGGCCCATGCCGTATAATTGCCCGGCTTTTTCCTCAAATCGGCGGATCAGAAGCATTTCGCGGTAAGCGTGAAGTTCTTCATCCTTGTCGAACTCTGCGATCGCAGGTTGCGCCTTACTGGCGGAACCGCGGGTCCGGCTTGTGCTCTTCGAGCTAGCGGCATTGGTCTTTGATGCTGTGGCCATAACCCTCAATCTCGGCGTGACGTTTCCCCTAAGACAGGTAGGTGCAACTTATCCTGTTGCTCCTGTCAATCCAATCTGTCGTTTTTGGCGGATGAGATCAAGTTATCTTATTGAATAGACGAGATTTTTAGACACTTAACTTGAATTATGTTAAATTTGGAAAATCAACTTACTTTAAGTTCATACTATAATGATGGCCAGGGCGAAGCACCACGAGCTCGTCCGTATGAACCAGATTGAGATTGAGGCGGGCCCGTTCATCCAGCATATCCGGATCCAGGCTTTCGGGGCGCAGAAGACTGACCCGGGCAACGAGATCTTTGCGCTCAGCAGAAAGAACAGCCAGTTCTGATTCCAGTTCTGACACTTGGCTTTCGATCATCGCCCGACCGACTAGGCCAAGCTCTCCGCTCATGGCGTGGAACCCGAAATAACCAAGGGCTGCAATGGCAATTGCAGGTGTAACAAGACGGCGCAGAAAAGACTGTTTTCTCTGACGTGTGGCAGCTCGGGGCACTCTATCGGACCTTAACGCTATACTCTGGTCTCTTTGTTCCAGCACTATGCGCCGTTAGGTTTAATAGAGTCTTGAGATGACGACTCAAATCCAACCCAAAATGCGGGAAGCCGGAGACCGGGGACCGCCTCCTTTGCCGGAGCGCCATCGGAAACCGGACCGGGCAAACTTGAGCTCAAAGGAGCAGATCCTGCCCGGGGTGCCATAGGCAGGGTATCTGCCGGTCTAAGACTCCAACGCCACAATCTGGGCCGGTTTCTAGGCAAACAACGCTGAGGAACCCGGTTCATGTCCTTCTTTCGGTCTTTCAGGCACATGCGCCTCGAAAGCTGAAAGCCCCTCGCTGCGCTTGATTGATTTCATTGACAACTTTTCAAGGAAGAAAAACATGCGTTTAGCTGCTCACCTGTCCGGTATCGTGTTTGGGGCAGTGGTCTCAGCTGGGATCACGCTGGCAGTGCTCGACAAACACGTGTTCTCCCGGCTGTTCCCGGACACTTCTGTCGAGGTTCCCGTTTTGCCGCCGCAGATCGTCCTACAGGAGGACTGGCAGGTATCTGACGCAGAAAATACAGTACTGCTGTCATATTGGGCGCCGCTCCTTGCATTCCTGCGGGAGGATTTTCCCAAAGCAACAGTAACGTTTGCCCTGAGGCGGCCGGAAAAGTCAATCGGCGGCTATCCGCACCTTGGCAGGAGCGGCTTGATGGAAGACCTCGACAAGGCTGCAAAGGCGGGGGGCTGGGTTGACGTCGGCAAATACACCTTCAACTCAGGTATCTATCTCATGAGGGGCTACGAGCAGTCGGGACATGTCTTTGCCGTCCTAGCATTTCAAGACGGGTTCCAGAGGGAAACCAACGCAATCCGGCTGACCCTTTCAAGCCCGGCAAGAAACCCATTCGATTTGATCCCGTTGATCATCTTCACCGATGTCAGCTTTGAAGACGGTCGCGCTCCCTGGATCGACCCGGCGGCTCCGGTACTGACCCTTGAGAACCAGACACCCGTCTGGAACCCCAAACCGTAGACAATCTGTTCACTGCCCCCCGCTGAACGGACCAAAGATCCTAAGCCGCCGCCAGCCGCACCAGTTTGGTCAGAACAGTTGCCGTGCCCTTCAGCCTGGCTTCGGTCCGCTCCCAGTCGCGGCTGAGCACAACCTTCTGGTCCGGCCGGATCTTGGCCAGAACACCCTGCTCGGCGATATAACCGACAAGGCCGGCCGGGTTGGAGAACTCGCTGTTGCGGAAGCTGATCACCATGCCCTTCGGCCCCGCATCCACCTTCTCCACATTGGCCTTGCGGCACAGCCCCTTGATGTAGACGATCTTCAAGAGATGCTGGACCTCGTCGGGCAGCGGACCGAACCGGTCGATCAGTTCTGCACCAAAGGCATCAATCTCCTCGGCCTCCGTCACGTCCCCGAGGCGCCGATAGAGCTGGAGCCGCAATTGCAGGTCCGCGACATAGTCATCCGGGATCAGCACCGGCGTGCCGATATTGATTTGCGGTGACCACTGCTCCTCGCCGGTCTCGGCGCCGCCATCCTTCAACTGGGCCACCGCTTCTTCCAGCATCTGCTGATAAAGCTCGAATCCGACCTCCTTGATATGGCCGGACTGTTCCTCGCCCAGCAGATTTCCGGCCCCGCGAATGTCGAGATCATGACTCGCCAGCTGGAACCCGGCGCCGAGTGTTTCAAGGGATTGCAGCACCTTCAAGCGCCGTTCAGCCGTGGTGGTCAGCGTCTTGTTGGCCGGAACCGTAAAGAGTGCATAGGCACGGGTCTTGGACCGGCCCACCCGGCCGCGCAGCTGATAGAGCTGTGCAAGGCCGAACATATCTGCACGGTGCACGATCAGCGTGTTGGCCGTTGGAATGTCCAGCCCGGATTCCACAATGGTGGTGGACAGAAGGACGTTGTACTTGCCCTCATAAAAGGCATTCATCACGTCCTCCAATTCACCCGGAGGCATCTGACCATGGGCAACGGCCACTTTGAGTTCCGGCACCTGCTCTTCCAGAAATGCCTGGCGCTCGGCCAGATCCGACAGACGCGGACAGACATAAAAGCTCTGCCCACCCCGGTAATGCTCCCGCAGCAAGGCTTCGCGCACCACCAGCGGATCAAAGGGCGAGACGAATGTGCGCACCGCCAGCCGGTCCACCGGCGGCGTGGCAATCAGCGAAAGTTCCCGCACGCCGGTCAAGGCAAGCTGGAGCGTGCGGGGAATGGGGGTTGCCGACAGGGTCAGCACATGAACGTCCGACTTCAGCTCTTTCAGCCGTTCCTTGTGTTTCACCCCGAAATGCTGCTCCTCGTCGATAATCAAAAGCCCCAGATCCCGGAAGCTGATCGATTTGCCCAGCAGCGCATGGGTACCGACCACAATGTCGACCGACCCGTCAGCAACCCCTTTTTTGGTCTGGGTCAGCTGCTTTGCTGGCACGAGCCGGGACGCATGGGCCACGTTGATCGGCAGGCCGTGAAACCGTTCCGAAAAGGTCTTGAAATGCTGGCGGGCCAGCAAGGTGGTGGGCACAACAACGGCCACCTGCCGTCCGGACATGGCAGCAATGAAGGCCGCTCGCAGCGCCACTTCCGTCTTGCCAAAGCCAACATCGCCGCAAACCAGCCGGTCCATGGGCCGCCCGGAAGACAGATCCTCGAAGACGGAATCAATCGCGGTCAGCTGGTCATCGGTTTCCTCATAAGGAAAACGGGTTGCAAATTCGTCATAGACCCCGTCCGGGGTCTCCACCACCGGCGCGGTTTTAAGCGCCCGGGCCGCTGCGGTCTTGATAAGGCCGTCGGCGATTTCCAGAATGCGCTTCTTGAGTTTGGCCTTGCGCGCCTGCCAAGCACCGCCGCCCAGCTTGTCCAGCTGGGCCTCCTGGTCTTCCGAGCCGTAGCGCGACAAAAGCTCAATGTTTTCAACAGGAAGATACAGCTTGTCGCTGCCCGCATATTGCAGTTCAAGGCAATCATGCGGTGCCCCCACAGCCTCAATGGTCTTCAGACCGATAAAGCGGCCAATGCCGTGATCCACATGGACAACCAGATCGCCTTCAGAAAGACCGGTGGCCTCGGTAATGACATTCGCGCCCTTGGCCTTGCGCCGGGACTTGCGCACCAGCCGGTCGCCCAGAATGTCCTGTTCGCCGATGAACGCAACATCCTTCAGTTCGAACCCGTGCTCAATGCCGAGCACACAGAGCGCAGAGGTTCTGGCAGACAGGCCTTCCACGTCCTTGAGCGTGGCAACCTCCTGAACGGAGCCAAGTCCATGGTCGCCCAGTATCTGTCCCAGCCGGTCCCGTGAGCCTTCTGACCAGCAGGCGATGACCGTGCGTTTGCCCTGCCCTTGCAGATCGCGCACATGGGAGGTCAAGGCATCGAAAATATTGACGTCTCCCGCGGCCCGTTCCGCAGCAAAGCTCCGTCCCTGGCGCCCGCCAAGTTCGACGACTGTCTTTCCCGAGCCTGGTGGCGGCGTAAACGGATCGAGCGCAGCGCTTGCCCTATCGGCAATCATCCCGGTCCATTCCCGCTCTGTCAGATAGAGGCTATCCGGTTCGATCGGCATATAGGGAACCGTTCCGGAACTGGCGCCCATGTCGCGGGCATCCTGACGGGCCTTGTAATGTTCACCGATCTGCTCGGTCCGCTCGCGCACCGCGTCGGCCATGCTGGTGTCGAGCACGATCGGAGTGTCCCCGATATAGTCAAACAGGGTCTCCAGACGGTCATGAAACAGGGGCAGCCAATGTTCCATACCCGCATAGCGGCGGCCGTCGCTGATCGACTGGTAGAGCACATCCTCCCGGCTGGCGGCGCCAAAACCGGCCAGATAGGACCGGCGGAACCGCGAGATGGCCTCGTCCGAGAGGACCACTTCGCTCATCGGCACCAGATCCAGCCTCTTGAGCTGTTTGGATGTGCGCTGGGTCTCGGCATTGAATGAGCGGATCGATTCCAGCGTGTCACCAAAAAAATCCAGCCGGACAGGCTCCTCAGTTCCGGGCGCGAACAGGTCGACAATGCCGCCGCGCACCGCAAACTCCCCGGTCTCACGCACGGTCGGTGTGCGGGAAAATCCGTTCATTTCCAGCCAGTTGGCAATCGCAGTCATATCAATCTGATTGCCAGGCGCCATGGCGAAAGTCTGTTCGGCCATGAAACTGCATTCCGGCAGGCGCTGCACGGCAGCATTCAGCGTGGTCAAGAGAACCGTCTTGCCGGGGCCGGACACGCCGCGTGCCAATTGGCCGAGTGCCATCAGGCGCCGCGCGCTGATTGCCGGGTTCGGTGACACCCGGTCATAGGGCAGACAGTCCCAGGCCGGCAGCTGAAGGATATTCGCCTCAGGTTCAAAGAAACCGAGCGCTTCGCTGATCATGGCCATGCGGGTGGCATCGCGCGCCACAAAAACAAGCGCCAGCCCGTCCGCCTTGCTTTCCGCCAGAAGCCGCGCCAGCGCATAGCTTTCAGCGCCATCGGGCACCCCGGCCACAGTTACATTGGCCAGGTCCTTGAGCAGCCTGTCAAACACCAAGATAAGTCCTTATTCTTATTGCGTTATCCCGGCGGGGCCGGCCGTTTCGTGATAAGCGATGATCCGGCGGTAAAGCGGGCCGTCCCACTCCACGGGCAAAGGTTTGCGGCCTGTCATCCAGGCATAAAGGTCCTGGTCATGGGCGGTGAGCAGATGCTCCAGCTCGCGCAGCTCCTCTTCTGTCAGAGTATCGATCTGCGCGTTTGCAAAGCCCCCCAGCAGAAGGTCCATCTCTTTCATGCCCCGGTGCCAGCAGCGGAACAGGATCCTCTTTACCCTGGGCGGCCGGGCGCTGCTCGGGTCATCACTTGGTTTGCCGGTCGTATCGGACATCGTCAGCCTATTTTCAAAGATGCGCCGGAAGGATCTGGAGAGCACAGTCTCTTAACAGGGCCACCGGTCCGGAAAAATCGTGACGGTTATATAACGCCAGCAAGCTGGCTTGTCAGGGCCTTGTCGAAAATTGGTTCAGATATTTGTTCACTTATTGTTCCCCTTATTGCGTGCGTCTTCCACTTCATGCAAGAACAGAGATGAGGCGCTGAAGCCGCGCCGCCTGAAAGAGCCTGTCAGTTATACAAGATGCGCCCACCCGTTCTTGATCCGCTATTTGCCCCCGTCTCGACCCTTCCGGGCATCGGGCCGAAAATCGCCAAACTGGTCTCCGCCCTTGTCGGCGGCCAGCCGGACCGGGATGCAACAGTTGCCGATCTTTTGTTTCATGTGCCCCACAGCCTGATCGACCGGCGCCACAGGCCGGGTATCGCCTATTCGGAAAATGGTGACATCGTCACCCTGGACGTAACAGTCGGCCAGCATCATGCCCCGCCGCGCCACTCAAAAGCGCCCTACCGGATCAGCGCGCATGACGATACGGGCCAGATTACTTTTGTCTTCTTTCATCCACGCCGGGACTGGCTGGAAAAAACCTTCCCGGAAGGGGAGCGGCGGATCGTATCCGGCAAGGTGGAGTGGTTCAATGAACGGCCGCAGATGGTCCACCCGGACTATTCCCTGAAACCGGAAGAAGCGGCAGACATGCCGGCCATCGAACCGGTCTATCCGCTGATGGCAGGCCTTGCCTCCAAAACCCTGCAAAAGGCCATGCGCGCTGCGCTGGACCGCGTGCCCGTTTTGCCCGAATGGTTGAACGAGGCCTATCTGCACCAAACCGGCTGGCCGGATTTCAACGACGCCCTGCGCACGCTCCACGAACCCAAGGACCGCCAGGACACCGAGCCGCAATCCCCCTATCTGCAGCGCCTTGCCTATGATGAATTGCTGGCCAGTCAGCTTGCCCTTGCGCTTGTGCGGGCCAACATGCGCACGCTCGGCGGCATCGCCCGCACACCCGAAGGCAAGCTGCAACAGGCCGTCATCAACGCCCTGCCCTTTCAACTCACCGGCAGCCAATCCAAGGCGATTGAAGAGATCAACGGGGATCTCGCCGAACCGACGCGCATGTTGCGGCTGCTTCAGGGGGATGTCGGCGCCGGGAAAACCGTGGTCGCCCTCGCCGCCCTTGCCCAGGTAATTGAAACCGGCGCACAAGGCGCTCTGATGGCCCCGACTGAAATTCTGGCCCGCCAGCATTTTGCGTCGATGGAAGCGATTTGCAGCCGGACCGGGATCCGGCTGGCGCTCATGACCGGCAAGGACAGCCAGAAAACGCGGCGGCTATTGCAGGAAAAACTGGATCAGGGCGAGATCGATCTTGTGGTTGGCACTCATGCCCTGTTTCAAGGCTCTGTCTCTTTCAAGGACCTGGGGCTGGTGGTTGTGGACGAGCAGCACAGATTCGGGGTGCATCAGCGCCTCGCTTTGTCCGGCAAGGGAGAAGGCGTTGACGTGCTGGTGATGACGGCAACCCCGATCCCGCGCACACTGGTGCTCACCTGTTTCGGCGATATGGATGTCTCGCGCCTGACCGGAAAACCGGCCGGACGCAAACCGGTCAAAACCGTTTCCGTGTCCCTCGACCGGCTGGACGAAATCATCTCGCGGGTGGGCGCCGCCATTCAGGACGGGCAAAAAGTCTATTGGGTGTGCCCACTCGTGGAGGAATCGGAAAAAATCGACCTTGCCGCCGTGGAAGACCGGCACCGGGTTCTGGAACATGCCCTGGGCCGGCGCATTTCCCTGGTGCATGGACGCATGAGCGCAGAGGAAAAAGACGCGGCCATGGCCGCGTTCAAAGGCGGAGACACGAAGGTTCTGGTCGCGACCACCGTCATTGAAGTGGGCGTTGACGTTCCGGATGCTACCATCATCGTCATCGAACATGCAGAACGGTTTGGTCTCGCCCAGCTCCACCAGCTCAGGGGCCGCGTCGGCCGGGGGGACAAACCGTCCTCCTGTGTCCTTCTTTACAAGGGGCCGCTTGGAGAAACGGCGGGCGCACGGCTGAACATCATGCGGGAAACCAATGACGGCTTTCTGATTGCCGAGGAAGATCTGAAACTGCGCGGCGGCGGCGAAATCCTCGGCACCCGCCAATCGGGAACGCCCGGGTTCCGCATCGCCCGGGCAGAGGACCATGCCGACCTTATGGAAGTGGCCAGGGACGACGCCAGACTGATCCTGGAAACCGACCCGGATCTTGAGACAGACCGGGGTAAAGCCTTGCGCTGCCTGCTCTATCTCTTCGGGCGAGATGCCGCGATACGATTGCTCCGGGCAGGCTGACGAATGCCCGGCCCAACAAATCACCCTCCATTGCTGGAAAGCTTGAATCAAACCCAAAATCCAATGTCACATCACATTTGATTCAGTGCATAAAGGTTCCGCTTTACGACGGCGGCTGGGCTGCGGGGTCTAGCCAGTATTCTGGCGTTTCCAAAGGCGTATCTGGAGTAAGAGCCGGATTTGGTATTTGAAATATCTTCCGTTTATGGAGACCGGCTTTTTTCAGATCATCTGCAAAGTACTTGTAGAAAATTTCGTCAAAAGAACCATCTTGCATCATTTTGCGCAGACCATCTTCAAATCTTTTTGCCAGATCCGGACGTTTGGGCGAGACGAATATGTAGGTCGGTGTTGGGATATACAGGGCGATATGCGTATCTATAACGACATCCGGGAATTCATTTCGAATCTGTTCGTGCTCGAAAAAAATCTCGTCAATTCCGCGGCCAAAAGTTGTAAACCGGCCCACCTCAAGCATCTTGAAAAGATTTTCTTTGCTATCGCCATTTATGACGATAAATTCCGCCTGCTCCATCGGCAATCGAGTGGACCATTGTGTCCCGGACCCAGTAGGAAGTTTTTTAAAGTCCTGAATTGAATTAATCTTTTTTAGGGTCTCCTGATCACGCTGCCTTATGAAAAAGAGACGGTACCCCTGCAATCCCTTCCTTAGTGGGATCCGTATCGTGATCAGATTTTCTTCCCATTTCGGGCTGGTTGCCATCGCAGAGTATTCAATAAGCTCGCCCTCAATCAAAGCCGCCAATTTTCTACCACGCGACACGTCTGTTCGTTCAATGACACGGCGTTTGGCGGCATCTGGAGTATCAGTCTTAGCCAAGATGACGTCTATCAATTCGTCAATATAGCCGTTGTCCGGTTCTGAAGACGCATTGGCTTCATTATCTATAAAAAAACAGAATAAGAAGGATAATGTTATGAAAAATGAAAACAAATATTTCATTTTAAAGTCCAAATTCTTTGGATGTTGAAGACCGGAATCTAGGGCAGATACACCTTCAATTGACAATTTCTGGCCTCCCCCCCCTGAAAGTCCGTCATATTAAGACTAAGCTGCTTCCAATTGATGTAAATAGACTATAAAACGCTTTTGAGCCGGATCTAAAAGTGGTTAAGTGAAATCAAAAGGTTGTGATTCAATGATCATGGGCTCAGAAGGCGGCGGCAAATCTGCGGCTATCGCCTATACCCTGATCGAAACCGCAAAACTTAACAACATCGACCCGCAAGCCTGGCTGACCTGGGTTCTGGCGCAAATCGCCGTCCACAAGATCAACCGCATCAACGCCTCATGCGTGAGCGTCCGTTGAACCCGACCTGCCGCTTTTCGATTTGGTGCGTTAAGTGTCCGCTTAATTAAATGGACACTTAAAGGCGCGTGATGAGCAAACGAAAGAAACGGCGGAGTTGGTCTGATGAGGAGAAGCGGGAGATCTGCGCGCAAGCGGT
>NZ_JBSWYH010000035.1:0-49470 GCF_056161025.1 Roseibium sp. AWQ4_254 | reverse complement strand
GGCCATATTCGAATACATCAATGGCTTCTACAATCCGCGCAGAAGGCACTCGGCTTTGGCATGGAAAAGCCCATTGGCATTCGAAGCCAGGATCGCTTAAATGAGAACTCGGGGCGGAATCAAACCGTGACAGGTCCAAAGAGTTCGATATTCATCATCCGAATGTCGAACGAGATTACGTATTTGGATGGCTGCTCAAATCAATTTTCGAGAATGACTATCTACGGGCCAGGCTCGTATTCAAAGGCGGCAACTGTTTGCGCAAAGCCTTCTACCCTGACACCCGTTTTTCAGCCGACCTCGATTTTTCTGTCAGCGATGCCATTGACGCCGAACAAATGGGCGAACAGATCAATAATGCTTGCCGTGAAGCTCAAAATGCCTGCGGTGTCGAGTTCCTAATTGGCCGCAACACGTTCGCGTCGGGGCCGATGGTGGACAGCGCCCGGCGCTCATACAAAGCCCGAGTCTATTTCACCGACTTCTTTGGTCAGCAAGACGACTTGACGATCAGCGTCAAATTGGATGTTACCGAATTTGATCGCCTCCATCTCCCCACGATCACGCGTCAGCTCATTCACCCATATTCAGATGCCGCAGCTTGTAGCGCGGGTTTGAATTGCATGGCGATCGAGGAGATCGTCGCCAACAAGCTGAAATGCTTGATACAGCGCAGGCACTCCCACGATCTTTTCGACCTAGTGTATTCAACATTCATCGATCACACTATCGAACTGGACCGCGGCTTGGTCCTGCGCACCTTTTTAGACAAAACGATATTCCGCGCCAGCCCAGGCGCAGCCAAAGGAATTTTGCTTGGTATCCCGTTGGCTTTCTTCGGTGGAGTCTGGGAAAAATATATCCGTTGTCCGAAATCTACTCGCTTCGGCTTCGACCGCGCTGTCGAAGGTTTCAAAGACTGCATTGAACGCTTGTTCGATGGTGTAGGCAGCCGGAGTTGGGGTGAGCAACTCTATTTTGGCGGAGAGCATCGGCACCTGATCTTAGAAGCTGGAGCTGAACGCAGGCTGATGAAGTTGACCTATCACGGGGTTGAACGCGTCATCGAGCCATATTCGCTGGCTTACAAGCAAGCAGCGGGAAAGCCGGCGCGCGAATATTTTTACGCTTATGATAGAACAGGCGGGCGCACCAGCGGACCGAGCATCAAAGCCTTTCTCAACAAGGATGTTCAAGCGCTTTCGATCACGGATGAAAAATTCGAACCACGCTATGAAATCGAGCTTTCGAAGGCTGGAGAAGAAGCAAGGAACGTCTATTTCGGCAAAAGCTTCGGTGCAGGACGAGCCGCGCGCGGCGGTCGTTCCGCCAAAACTCGTGTTGGAAAAATACTGAAGGCGAAGAAGATCTGGGATTATGGACTCACTTACAAGGTGCAATGCCCTTACTGCCAAAAGATATTTACCCGGAAAACGCAGTCGCTCGAGCTAAAGGAGCACAAGTCGCCCGATGGCTTTCGCTGCGGTGGACGGAGCGGCTACCGAGTGTACTGAGCGCTCTGGTATTTCCTGCTCCAACAATTTTCGGACATCGCAAGGCTGCCGTGCGAGAATGCCCGCGTCCAATGACTTTTCCGATGAAACCCGTCTGTCCGCTCGCGACACCATTCCGGTCGTTCACTTCACTTCGCAACAAACGCCCACTCCCCGCCCTCTATTGACCTTCGCATACCGTGCAACGACCGGCAGCTTCGCAGAGTGGGAGGAAATCCTGCGTACGACCCAAATGGGGACGTATTGAAGCCGTCGCTAAGGCAATAGACCAAACTGTAATCGTCGGGTAGCACCGGTCCAGAGTTCAGCGTGAAATGGGAGCCAAGTGATCTTGCGCGATGCGCCAAGTGATCTTGCGCGCTACAAAAAAGTTCACACAATTTCCAACGTGGCAGCAAAGACGCCAAGTATGGGACTGAAATTCAAGAGCTTGATTTCTTTGGGGAAATGGCGCACCGGGGAGGATTCGAACCCCCGACCCCCAGATTCGTAGTCTGGTGCTCTATCCAGCTGAGCTACCGGTGCTTGATCTGCTCAAGAGCGTGTCGTCGAAGCCTTAAAGCAAGATTGCGACCGTCTTGGCGCTGCGGGGCGTGTGCCCCGGACAGGGCGCTTACCTACTGCGGTCCGGCGGGGAATGCAAGGGACTTTTCGAAGTTTTTTTCAAGGAACTGTCACAATGGCGCGCTACCCGCAGAAACCTGCCAGTTCCCCCCTCGCCCCGCCTGGCTGTGCATAACCGGGCTGCGCCCTGCCCCAGGGAGCCGCCGTGGTCAGATGGCTTTAAACCGCTTTGTCTTTTGCAGTGACATCTTTGAGGTCAGGCCGCTTGAGGCAGCCCCTATGACACACGGCCTGCCTCAAGCGGACCGGTCCGGCACCTCGATCCGGAAGCAGGTGCCCGGATGGGTTTCGTCGAGATGGATGGAGCCGCCATGGGCTTTCAAGAGCTCTGCCACGATGGCAAGGCCAAGGCCGACGCCGCCGGTTTTCGAGCCGGAATGGAAGGCCTTGAACAGGGCGGACTTGATGTTGCCCGGAATGCCGGGCCCGGTATCGGACACCGTCACGTGCACACAGGCGCCCTCGCGCTCTGCCGCCAGGGTGATCCTCCGGATCAGACTGCTGTCCCGCTCCGCTTCCAGCGCTTGAAGCGCGTTGCGCACCAGATTGAGCAGCACCCGGAAGATCTGTTCCGGGTCCGCGTCGATCTCCACCTCCTCCGGCACCTTGTTTTCGAAGGTTACCGTGCCGTGATCGGCCAGAGCCAGCACATCGGCCACATCATCGCCAAGACGGCGCAGCGCCAGAAGACGGCGCTGGGGCGGACGCTCCTGGGCCTTGCCATAGGCCATCACCGCCTGGGTGTAGCCGACGGCCCGGTCGAGCGTTGCCAGGATTTTCGGCGCAAGACGGCTGACCGTCGGGTCCGGCACATGTTCCAGACGCTCCAGAAACAGCTGCGCGGAGGCCAGCAGATTGCGCAGATCGTGATTGATCTTGGAGACCGCAAGACCAAGATCCGCCAGCCGCTGCTTCTGGTGAAGCGCCCGGGACAGCGCTTCCTCCATGGCCGCAAGACGGATTTCCGCATCGCCCAGCTCGTCCTTGCGGCCGGAGACCGTGATGATCCGGGAAGTGTCCTCCGGGTTGTCGGCAAAGCGTTCCATGGACCGGGTGAGTCGGCGCAGGGGCCGGATGAACAGCGCCCGCAGCGAAATATAGACCAAGCTGGCTGTGATACCGGAAATCACCAGCGACAGCGCCAGAATGCGGCCGGAAAAGGCCAGCATGTCCTGCTGCAGCAGCTTGACCGGCAACACCACATCCACCCGCTCCGTGTGGCCCATCTGGCCAAGACCGACCACCCGCATAACGCCATTGCCCTGGTAGGTCAGGATCTGGAACGCGCCCAGGATAGAGGAGACCGCCGTGTCATGGGCCATGTCGATCACGAAATCGACATTCTGCGGCACATCCTGCATGGCAATCAGGCTGCGGCGCGAGCCCTGGTCCAGCGAGATTGCAATCGCGCCGGTGGTGGTCAGCAACTCTTCCTGAAGGCGGGGGGCAATCGTATTGGTTTCGGCCAGAACGGACGCGGCCACGCCCGCCGTTGTCAACCGGTCCATCAGCCAAGTGTCCCGGTAGTTGGCGATGGAGGGCACATAGATGAAGACTTCCGACAACATGACAAAGAGCACGGTCAGGATCAGCAGCTTGCCGGACAGCCCGCCAAGCCGGTGCCCCTGTGCACGGATCTGATCTACCCCGGCCGGCCCTCCCGGGGACGGGTGCGGCGGGGCCTGATCCGGTGCTCCATCACTGGCCCCGTGCAGAGCCCGGGAAGAGACTGCGGCGCCGTCCGGCGCGCCCTCATGCTTCATGATCATTCGTCCCGACGGTGCCGCCCTCAGCCGGCACCGGTTCAAATACTTTATCCAAACCGGCGTAACATACCGATTACGCAGCGCAACCAAACACGTTTCGGTGCATCCGCATAGTACGAAATTGCCGCACGCCGCACCAGTTCCCCGAGGGTCGGATAAGGCGCGATGAAGCTGGCAAGGTCTTTCATCGACATCTTCTTAGACAGGGCAAGGGACAAAAGATTGACGATCTCCCCGGCCTGCTCCCCGGCGATGTCAGCCCCCAGAAGGCGGCCGCGCGGCCCTGCAATGAGTTTCAGCCGGCCTTTGAGGGCGCCTTCCGCCTGGGCCCGGTCATTGCCCGCGTAATCGGCGGTCAAGACTTTGACCTTGCTGCCATGGGTCTTGCGGGCCTGCGCTTCGGTGAGGCCCACATGGCCAAGTTCGGGAGAGGTGTAGGTCACCCAGGGCACGATGCCGGGTTCCATCCGGACCGGCAGGCGGAACAAAAGCGCACGGATCAGGAGCCCTGCCTGATAGCCCGCCACATGGGTGAATTGCAGCCCGCCGGCCACATCGCCAATCGCATAGACCTTGCGGTTGCTGGTGCGCAGGCTCTTGTCCACCTGGATGCCTTTGCGGTCATAGGCGATGCCCGCCGCGTCCAGGCCCAGCCCGTCCACATTCGGCGCCCGCCCGGCCGCCACCAGAAGATGGGAGGCTTCGATCTGCCGTGCCACACCATCCTTCTCGCAGACGCTCAAGACAAGCCCATCTCCAGTCTGTGCGACCGCCTCCACGCGGGTCTCTTCCAGAATCTCCACGCCCTCGCCCCGCGCGGCTTGCAGGACCAGGGCGCTGAGCTCCGGATCGTCCTTGCCCAGAGCTCTTGCCGCCTCCACCACGGTGACGCGAGCGCCGAGCCTGCGGTGCGCCTGGGCCATTTCCAGCCCGATGGGACCGCCGCCGACAATGGCCAGATGCTCCGGACAGCTCCGCAGGGTGAACAGGGTTTCGTTGGTCAGATACGGCACCTGATCCAGCCCGGGAAGGGGCGGCACGAAGGCGGAAGAGCCTGTGGCCACCACATAGCGGCGCGCCCGGATCTCCACCTCCCCGGCCTGCGCCCTGTCCGGCCCGGTGAAGCTGGCCGCCGCCTTGAGCACCGTGACACCGAGGCTTTCGAAGCGCTCTTGAGAATCGTGAGGCGCAATCTCGTCTATCACACTGCGCACATGGTCATTCACAGCTGCGAAATCGATCTCTTGCCCCATGGGAAGGATGCCAAATGCCTTGTTTTTCTGCGCGCTGGCAGCGGCCTTTCCGGCGGCCAGCAAGGCCTTGGACGGCACGCAGCCATAGTTGAGGCAATCGCCGCCCATCAGCCCTTTTTCGATCAGTACGACCTCAACCCCGAAAGCGGCCGCCGCCGCGGCGACGGACAAACCGGCCGATCCGGCACCGATGACACAAATGTCTGGGGTCAGCAATTTGGCCATGAAGGGCTCCGTTTCTGCTGGAGGCGGGACAGGATTACGCAGTGACCAGGCTAGGAATTGCGGGACCGGCGTTTTTTCAGGACCACGGGGATGAGGCTTGCAACTCCGAGGGCAAAGAAAGCCGCCAGCAGCTGGGGCGTGACCAGAGCACTGATCTCAATGGCACAGGTTCCCGCCGCCGCACAGCCCGGATTGGCGGCCTCCTGGGCCATGATGACACTGTCCAGACCGGAGCCGATAAAGGCAAAGGCGAAGGTGCCCGGAATGATCCCCAGCACGGTGGCAAAGGCGTAGGTGGCCAGGGGCATCTGAAAGACGGCCGGGGCGATATTGACCAGCCAGAACGGAAAGACCGGGGTGAGGCGCAGGAACAGGAGATAGCTGAAGCCTTCTGTGCGTAACCCCTCCGCCAGCCGGGCGAGAAAGGGGCCCGCCCGCCGGGTCAGAACATCGCCAAAGGAAGAGCGTGCCACCAGAAACACGATGGAGGCCCCGAGCGACGCGCCGATCACCGTGGCAATCCCACCCAGAACCCAGCCGAACAGGAAGCCCCCGGCAATGGTCAGGAGCGAAGCACCGGGAACAGACAGCGCGACGCTCACCAGATAGATCAGGATATAGGCCAGGAGCGCCAGGACCGTATGGTGTGCCACAAAGGCAGTCAGCCCCTGGCGCTGCATGATCAGATTCGACAGGCTGAGCTGATCCTGAAGTCCGGTGGAAAACACAATCGCCATCAACCCGGCCAAAGCTGCCATCGGCAACCATTTTCGGGCTCTGGCGGCGACGGATGATCCGCCGGAACCGCGTCTGTGCGCGGCCGCCTCGTCCGATCTTCCGGCCGCCGGGCCCGTTTCCTTCGGCGCTGCCATGGTGTCTGCCTTGTCCCCCAGCATATCCATCCACTTTGCGTATCGGTGTCAGGCGGTGGAAAGGACCGCCACAATTGCTTCATAAGGCAGATGTACCTTAAAGCCGGTAAAAAGAACGGCGCTTCACCGAGAAGTGACGGCATCTGGCGGCCCGGTCACCTGTGTGTGATCCGGGTTTTCGTGTCAGATTCTTGTCTGGTGACGTTGACTTGAAGCGGCGCGGCGCTTATAAGCGCGCTCGATCGGGACATGCATTCGGGACCCAAGGCTGAAATTGCCGCGCTCTTCCGGCGCTTTCGGGTGCTTTCTCCAAAGAATTTAAATGAACAAGGGCCGCGCTCAAATCCGCGCGGGGAAGAACAATGAAGCGTACGTATCAACCGAGCCGTCTTGTCCGCAAGCGCCGCCACGGCTTCCGCGCACGTATGGCCACCAAAAATGGCCGTCAGGTGCTTGCTCGCCGTCGTGCAAAAGGCCGCAAGAGCCTCAGCGCCTGATCGGCGACCTGCGCGCAGTGCGCCGGGTTGGCGGCGTCTGCCAGGACCAATCCGCCGCCATGGACACTCTAAAAAAGCGCTCCGAATTCCTGGCGGTCGCCAAAGGCGGCCGGCTGGGTCGGCGCGCTTTTGTCGTTCAGGGCCTTCCGCGGGACACGGATAATGCGCCGCGCGTGGGCTACACGGTGACCAAGAAGACCGGCAATTCTGTTGCCCGCAGCCGCATCAAACGGCGCCTGAGGGCAGCCGTTGCCGCGTTAGAGGCCGGGGATATTCCGCAAAAAGCAGATTTTGTGCTTGTCGCGCGCGATAGCGCGCTCACTCTTCCCTTTCAAAAACTCGTTGCAGACCTTAAGTCTGGCCTGAGCCAAGTGCTGGACCCGGACACGCCGCGCGGACGGTCCAAATCGCGCAAGGGGCGTCACAAGGGCGCTCAAGGGTCTCAGTCGACATCGCGCAGGAAACAGGGGTAACTCCAGTTGATTTCTGAAAACCGAAACACGATTCTTGCAATTGTCTTGTCCCTGATCGTTCTGCTTGGCTGGCAATATTTTGTTGCCAATCCGGAACTTGAGCGCCAGCAGGCAGCCCTTCAGGCCCAGCAGCAGGAAGACGCAGCCCGCCAGGCCGCAACGGCAGACGGCAGCAGCGGCCACGCCAACGCGCCCCAGCCTGCCGCCAACGCTTCGGGCGGCACAGCAGCCCTTCCGGCCCAGGGCGCAGGCGGCTCCGCCACCTTTGCCAACCGGGAGCAGGCCCTGTCCGCAAGCAAGCGCATTGTCATCGATACGCCCCATCTGGAAGGCTCCGTCAATCTGACCGGCGGGCTTCTGGATGATCTGCGGCTGAAGGAATATCACGAGACCGTCGACAAGAGCAGCCCAACCATCGTGCTGTTTTCGCCGAAGGGCAGCCCCAATCCCTATTACGCCGATTACGGCTGGGTGGCCGATCCCGGTGCCAATGTTGCCCTGCCCGGCCCAAATACGGTCTGGTCCGTTGCAGGCGATGCAACGCTCACGCCCAGCTCGCCTCTGGTCCTGACCTGGAATAACGGCGACGGACTGACCTTCAAGCGCACCTATTCGGTGGATGACAACTATCTCTTTACCGTTGACCAGTCCGTCGAAAACAGCTCCGGCGCGCCGGTCACGCTTTACCCTTACGGCCTGATTGCGCGCAAGGGCGTGCCGCAGACCAGTGGCATCTGGATCCTGCATGAAGGCCTTCTCGGGGTCTTCGGCGAAGACGGGCTGCAGCAGGTCAAATATGCGGACCTGGAAGAAGACGGCGCCATACGCCCGCCCAAGGTCGACAATGGCTGGCTTGGGATTACCGACAAATACTGGGCCGCCACCCTGCTGCCGCTTCCTGGTGCGGAGTTCCAGCCGAGCTTCAGCTTTTCCAAGACAACAGGCAACTTCCAGGCCGACTACCTGGGCAGTGCGGTGTCTGTTCCGGCGGGCGGAAATGCACAGACCAGCTCCTATCTCTTTGCCGGCGCCAAGGAAACCAAGCTTCTGGACGCTTATGAGGAAGCCCTTGGCCTGAACCGGTTCGAGCTCTTGATCGACTGGGGCTGGTTCTACTTCCTGACCAAGCCGATGTTCTTTGCCATCGACTATTTCTTCCACCTGTTTGGCAATTTCGGTGTCGCCATTCTGGTTGTGACCGTCATCGTCAAGCTGATCTTCTTCCCGCTGGCCAACAAGTCCTATGTCTCCATGAGCAAGATGAAGCTCGTGCAGCCACAGATGACGGAAATCCGCGAGAAATACGGCGACGACCGGCAGAAGCAGCAACAGGCGCTGATGGAGCTTTACAAGAAGGAGAAGATCAATCCGCTGGCCGGCTGTCTGCCGATCCTGATCCAGATCCCGGTCTTCTTTTCGCTCTACAAGGTGCTGTTCGTCACCATCGAAATGCGCCATGCGCCGTTCTTCGGCTGGATTCAGGACCTGTCCGCCCCGGACCCGACAACCCTCTTCAACCTGTTCGGCCTGATCCCCTGGGACCCACCGCAGCTGCTGATGCTGGGCGTCTGGCCCCTGATCATGGGCATTACCATGTTCGTCCAGATGAAAATGAACCCGGCCCCGCCCGATCCGACCCAGCAGATGATCTTCACCTGGATGCCCGTGGTCTTCACCTTCATGCTGGCTTCTTTCCCGGCCGGTCTGGTGATCTACTGGGCCTGGAACAACACCCTGTCGGTGACCCAGCAATATGTGATCATGCGCCGCCAGGGAGCCAAAGTGGAGCTCTGGGACAATCTGGGTTCCATGTTCAAACGCAAGAAACAGGCGCCGGACGACAAGAGCTGACGTCCAGCCGGACAATCCGGAAAGAGCCTCAAGCCCCGCGCTTCCGCGGGGCTTTCTTTTTGGGCAGACTGCTGATGACGCCCGCCTCCTTCAATCTTCGGGAACCGGACGAAAAACTCAAAGAGCGGATCGGGCGGCGTGTGGACGGAAAGGGCCATCCTCAGGGCCTGCGCGATGTTTGGCTGGAAAGCCGCCGGTCCAAGTAGGGTTTTGCCGTTTGCCTGTCGAAGTCCGGCTTGTATCTCACTGCCCGATGTGGTTGAAGAGGCTCCAGTCTGCCTGAAAGGCAGATGCCTGATCTCTTCCAATCTCAGGAGTGTGCAGACCAATGATCCGATGAAGCAAGACCTGTTCTGAAAGGCGAGGATGCCGGCCGGCAGGTCGAAGACGCACAGCGTCTCTCCATTTCCTTTCCATGTCATTTGCTTTCCGGAGGTCCCATGCACGGCCCATCCCCTGACACACGCCATCCCTTCAACGGCGAACCGCACACGGTTTTTCTGAAGAACGTCATCACCCGCCCCAATATCGAGGTGGGCGACTACACCTATTATCACGACTTCGACAATGCCCCGGACTTTGAGAACCGCAATGTGCGCTATCATTTCGAGGCGATCGGCGACCGGCTGAAAATCGGCAGGTTCTGCGCGCTAGCCCATGGCACCAGCTTCATCATGAACGGGGCCAACCACGCCATGACCGGGTTTTCCACCTACCCGTTTCATATTTTCGATGCCGCCTGGATGGCCGCCTTCGACCCGGCCAGCATTTTCGATCACCTGCGCGGCGACACGCTTGTTGAAAATGATGTCTGGTTCGGCACCCACTCAACGGTGCTGCCGGGGGTGACCATCTGCAACGGGGCCATCATCGGCGCCCACACAGTGGTCACCTCGGATGTGCCCCCTTATGCGGTGGTTGTTGGCAATCCGGGCCGTGTCGTCCGGCTGCGCTTCGACGAGGCCAGCATCGACCGGCTTCTGGCGGTGGCCTGGTGGGACTGGCCCGCCGCAAAGATCACCCGGCACTTGAAGGCCATCTGGGGTGCGGATATCGATCTTCTCGAAGAGGCCGCCCTCGCAGACGAACCGGCTCTCGACGCAGCGGACGAGGCAGGGTAGAAGGCGCCATGAGCGACGATACCCTCCATACCCCAGACGACCTGGAAGCGGGCCGGCTGATGTTTGCCCGCCCCTGGGACTTTTTGACCAGCGTCACCGACATGCGCGACCTTCCGGAAGCAGCCGGAACGGAAATCGCCTTTGCCGGGCGCTCCAATGTGGGCAAGTCCAGCCTGATCAACGCCCTGACCGGCCGTAAGGGCCTGGCGCGGACCTCGTCCACGCCGGGCCGCACGCAGATGCTGAATTTCTTCATCGCCCCGGACACGCCGCTGACCATTGTCGACATGCCCGGCTATGGCTATGCCCAGGCACCGAAAGAGCTGGTGGAGGCCTGGACCGACCTGGTCTTCTCCTATTTGCGCGGCCGGCCGAACCTGCGCCGGGTGATCCTTCTGATCGACAGCCGGCACGGCATCAAGAAGAACGATCTGGAAGCCATGGAGCTTCTGGACAAGGCGGCCGTGGTCTATCAGGTGGTGCTGACCAAGGCCGACAAGATCAAACCGCCCCAGTTGGCGCGGCTGATGGACGAGACCAGAACGCTGCTGACCAAACGGGTGGCCGCCCACCCGGTTGTCCTTGCAACGTCGTCGGAAAAAAACAAGGGCGTTGACGGCCTGAAGGCCGAATTGTGCCTGCTTGCCAACCAGTAGTGTCTGACAGACTTGAGAAAAGCCGCGAATTGTGAAGCCTGCACAAACCAGCTATAGCAAGTGTCCTTCAACCGATTGTCCGCATCCAGATTGAGTACCTCACGTCCATGACCACGCCCGACATGTCCAGCCGCGCCCACATCATCGCGCATGCACTGCCCTACATGCAGCGCTATGACGACAAGACCGTTGTGGTGAAATATGGCGGTCATGCCATGGGCGATCCGGAGCTGGGCCAGGCCTTTGCCCGCGACATCACGCTGTTGCGCCAGTCCGGCGTCAAGCCGGTGGTCGTGCATGGCGGCGGGCCGCAGATCGGCAAGATGCTGCAGCGGCTGAACATTGTCAGCGAATTCAAGGGCGGCCTGCGCGTGACCGACAAGGCCACCGTGGAAGTGGTGGAAATGGTGCTGGCCGGGGCGATCAACAAGGAAATCGTCCAGATGATCAACGCGGAAGGCGGCCGCGCGGTGGGCCTGTGCGGCAAGGATGGCAACCTGGTCACCGCGCGCAAGCTGCAACGCACCGTGGTTGATCCGGACAGCAACATTGAAAGCGTGGTGGATCTCGGCTTTGTCGGTGAACCGTCCAGCGTCGATCCGACCGTCCTGAAGCTGGTGCTGAAGGAAGCCATCATTCCGGTGGTTGCCCCGGTCGCCCATGGGGAGGACGGCGCCACCTACAACATCAATGCGGACACGGCCGCCGGGGCCATTGCCGGATCGCTTCACGCCAAGCGGCTGCTGTTTCTGACCGACGTGCCCGGCGTGCTCGACAAGGACGGCAATCTGATCAAGCAGCTGACCGTGGCCAAGGCGCGCGAGCTGATTGCCGACGGCACCATTTCCGGCGGCATGATCCCAAAGGTTGAAACCTGCATCGAGGCGCTGGAGCTGGGTGTGGAAGGCGTTGTCATCCTGAACGGCAAGGTGCCCCATGCGGTGCTTCTGGAGCTGTTCACCGATGGCGGCGCAGGGACCTTGATCCGCCCGTGACCGGCAAGCGCACCCTGCCGGCGGAAGGCCAGCACGCCCACCGCCAGGACCTTAGGGTCTTCAAGGGGGTGGAAGCCTGGGTCTTTGATCTGGACAACACGCTCTATCCGCATGACGCGGATCTGTTTGCCCAGATCAACGAGCAGATCGCCCGCTATGTGGAAAGGCTGCTCGACCTCAGCCGGGCCGATGCCATGGCCCATCAAAAGGCGCTTTACCACGAATACGGGACCACCTTGCGCGGCCTGATGGTGACGCACAAGATCGATCCGGACGACTATCTCGCCTTTGTCCACGACATTGACTATTCGGGCCTTGCGCCCGCCCCGGATCTGGGCACAGCCATCAAGGCCCTGCCCGGCCGGAAGTTCATCTTCACCAATGGCGACCGCCCCCATGCGGAACGCACCGCCGCCGCCCTTGGCATTGCAGAGCATTTTGAAGATATTTTTGACATCGTCTCGGCTGATCTTGTGCCCAAGCCCAACCGGGAAACCTATGACAAGTTCCTTGACCTGACCGGCATTGCCCCGGCCCGCGCCGCCATGTTCGAGGATCTGGCCAAGAACCTGCACGTGCCCCACCAGCTCGGCATGCGCACGGCGCTGATCGTGCCCAGGGGCAGCCGGGAAGTGTTTCAGGGGGACCTGGATCTGGAGGCCGATCCCTATCCCCATGTCGACTTTGTCACCGAAGACCTGACCGGCTTCCTGAAAGCCGTTCTGGGGGCTATGGCGTCCTGATCCGGAGCGGCACAGGTCTGCTTCAGTTCTGCGGAAACTTGAAGCCGCTTGAAAAGACGGCCCCTCCCCTTGCCCGGACCGGCTGAAGGCGCAATAAGGGGCAAATTTTCAAAAACCCGTCAGGAGCCTCATGTCCCTTCGTGTCGTCTTTATGGGCACCCCGGAATTTTCAGTGCCGACCCTCATGGAAATCGTCGGTCAGGGCCACGAGGTTGTTGCCTGCTACTCACAGCCCCCGCGCCCGGCCGGGCGGGGCATGGACCTGAAAAAATCGCCTGTCCATGAGGCCGCCGAGTCCTTTGCCATCCCAGTCTTCACGCCCAAAAGCCTGAAAGGGCCGGACGAGCAGGCCGAATTTGCCTCGCTGAACGCCGATGTTGCCGTTGTGGTCGCCTATGGCCTGCTGCTGCCAAAGGCTGTTCTGGACGCACCGCACCATGGCTGTTTGAACCTGCATGCCTCCATGCTGCCGCGCTGGCGTGGTGCGGCCCCGATCAACCGGGCCATCATGGCGGGCGACACGGAAACCGCCGTTCAGGTGATGCGCATGGAAGAAGGTCTGGACACAGGCCCGGTCTGCCTGTCGGAAACCGTGGCCATCGGCCAAAATATGACTGCCGGGGAATTGCATGACCGGCTGTCCGGCCTCGGCGGAGACCTGATGGTGCGGGCGCTTGCGGCCCTGTCACGGGGCGCCCTTGGCGAGCAGGCCCAGTCTGAAGATGGTGTCACCTATGCGGCCAAGCTCTCCAAGCAAGAAACCCGGATCGACTGGTCCAGGCCGGCGGCGGAGATTCACAACCACATTCGCGGCCTGTCCCCCTTTCCCGGTGCCTGGTGCGACATGCCACTTGGCAGCAAACCGGAGCGGGTGAAAATCCTGCGCAGCGCGCTGGTGGACGGCAGCGGAGTGCCCGGCACGGTGCTGTCCGCGGATGATGTGCCCGTGATTGCCTGCGGCTCCGGAGCTGTCCGTCTGGAAGAAGTGCAGCGCGCGGGCAAGAAGCCCATGAACGGCGCAGATTTCCTGCGCGGTGCAGCTCTTTCTGCCGGCACACAACTCAACTAAACTAGGCCCTTGGCATCACAGGCTTCAGGAGACACCCATGACCGGCGCGGCCCCATTCTCCGATCTGACAATCCGCAGCGTGACTGCAGAGGACACGGCTGCCATCCGGGACCTGCTGACGGCCGCATTTCCCTCCGGCATGGAAGCCCGGCTGGTTGAAAAACTGCGCAACTGCGGCGCCCTTGTGCTGGAACAGGTGGCTGTGGATGCCAGCGGCGCCGTTCAGGGCCACATTGCCTATAGCCGGGTCACTCCGGCGGCCATCGGCCCGGGACAGGCGCTGCAGGTGTGTTGTCTCGCCCCTGTCTCCGTATGGCCCGGCCAGCAGCGCAAGGGCATCGGCTCGCAGCTGATCCGCGCGTCCCTTGAGACGCTGAAAACGCTCGAGGAGGATCTGGTGCTTGTACTCGGGCCACCCTCCTACTATCCGCGCTTCGGGTTTGATGCGCAGCTCGCCCGCAAGGTTCAGGGGCCCTATGCAGGCGATGCGTTCATGGCGCTTGCTCTCACCCCGGCCGGGTCTGCCGATCTGCCGATTGAAGTGGCTTTTGCCACGCCGTTTCAAGAATTCGAATAATCAGAGCCCCGCAGAATGCCACGCTACAAGTTGACGGTGGAATATGACGGCCGCCCGTTCTGCGGCTGGCAGCGCCAGGCCAATGGGCCATCTGTTCAGGCCGTGATCGAACGAGCCATCCGGTCCTTTTCCGGCGAAGAGGTCACCATTGGCGGCGCGGGCCGGACCGACACGGGGGTGCATGCCACCGGACAGGTCTGCCACGCGGATCTCGGCAAAGCCTGGCCGGTCAAAACCATCATGGGGGCCCTGAACTTTCACTGCCAGCCGGACCCGGTGGTAATTCTGGACTGCGCAGAAATGCATGAGGGTTTCGACGCCCGTTTTTCCGCGATCCGCCGGTCCTACCGCTACCGCATCCACAACCGGATCCCGCCGCTGACCCATCAGCTCGGTCTGGCCTGGCATGTGAAGCCGGAGCTGGATGCTAAGGCAATGCACGACGCCGCGCAGGAATTTGTCGGCCACCACGACTTCACCACGTTCCGCCACTCCCGCTGCCAGGCCAAGAGCCCGGAAAAGACCCTTGAACACTTCCGCGTCTTCCGGGAAGGCGAATTTGTCATCGCCGAATGCTCCTCACGCTCCTTCCTGCACAATCAGGTGCGCTCCATGGTCGGCAGCTTGCGGCTGGTGGGGGAAGGCAAGTGGGGCGGCGGCGACATCTCAAAGGCACTTTTGGCACGGGACCGCAAGGCCTGCGGCCCGGTGGCCCCTGCCGACGGGCTTTATCTGACCCGCGTCGACTACCGCCCGGCGGAACTGGATATAGAACTCTTGAAAGACTGGCAGGCCCGCAAGGCGGCCCTGGGCGCTGACGCGGATCGCGTTTAATCGGATCTGCCTTTCGCTGCAAATCCAGGTGGCGCACGCAAAGGACATCACAGTTTGACTCTTCAGGGGGGCACCTACGGCTGGGGGCGAAATGGTACGCTAGTGTGGTGGAAGAGCCCAAAGCGCCGGATGATGCGTTTGGTATGAATGGCTGCTTTGCGTTCCCAATATTGGCCGTCCGCTGTTTGGCGACCTAGTCCTGAAAGCGGACATTCATTTGAGGCGCAGCAAATTCATAGAATGGGCGGGAAGCTGACATTTGCTGCACATGCAAACGCTCAGGTGCGATTTCCGCAAAGCAGACAATCAAAGTCTCAGATTCGGCTATGTGCGTGTTCCCAAGGAACCGATGGTGGTAAGCGTTGTTCCGTTCCCACCTGTACATTACTGATTTAGAACACCATGATCGCCATGAAGACTGCGCTTATCCGAGGTCTTTGTCACATCGTGCGATCACATTGTCTTTCTCTTCCGATTCTGGCCTAACATCATGACATTTAGACAAGATCAATTTTTCCAAGCAGTGGCCTCTCGGCAAATTCCGCGGATCAGGGTCGCAGGTATCGTTGTTGCGGATGAACGCGTTTTGGTTCAGCAACCCGTCGATGACCCTGGGTCCTGTTGCGCTTTTATTGGAGGCGAGTATGAGATCGGGGACACATTCGAGGCACGTTTGAAGAAGGAGTTTGAAGAAGAAACGAATGCCACGATTGTTACGTTGGAATATCTTTTCTGCGTCGAGAACCAATTTCGATATAACAAAAACCTGATTCAACAGGTGGAACACTATTTCCTGGTAAATCTGGATCGGCACGACGTGGAGAGCAGAGAAGCGCACTTAAGGCAGCGCTGGATTCCATTGCGGCAGCTCAGTCAAGCAGATGTCCGGCCAACAGCAGTTCGTGACGCGATTTCCGACGGAAGCTACTTGAGTAAGCGGCATATCGTTCAAATGCCGGATTAAACTGCTCGATTGTCCGGAATGCGGGCTGCGGCCGCAGCATCCGAAGGCCGCGCTCAAGGTCGGCTATGGGCCGTTAATGTCGGCACCCGGCTGCAATTGCCATGTCCGCTTTACTATTTCGGCTACAACAGCCAGACTGTGCGCTCCCGGCCACAAAGCTGTCATTCGCCGAAGCCGCATTTATGGCTGCTTCGTCCGCATCTCGCCAGTTCACGCCGGTTGGAGCGAACGGCAGGTGTGGGAAAATAGGCCCGGCACCGAGACAGTCACCGTAACAGCTCAATGAAACGCCTTTGAGGGCAAAATCCGTGGTTTTATCGCTGTACCGGCGGACGATCCCCTTACGAACGGGGCGTGCGGACCTAAACGTACTATTTCGCCCCTAGCCGTAAGCGACCCCTTCAGGAACGCGAAGCGCTAAGAAGAGGCGGGCTGTTCGTCCGGCGGGATCACAACGCATTTCTTGTAAAGATGCCAGGTGGTGTGGCCGAGCACGGGCAAGGTCACAATCAGGCCCAGAAACGCCGGCGCCATCGAAACGATCAAAAGCGCGGTGACCGCCAGCGCCCAGCCGATCATCGGCACGGGGGACACGACGACGGCACGCACACTGGTGATCATGGCGGTGATGAAATCCCGGTCCTCCTCCAAAAGCAGCGGGAAGGAAATCACCGTCAGCGAAAACAGGATCAGGGACAGGATCGCCCCGACCACATGGCCGACCGCCAGAAACATCAGCCCTTCCGGCGTGGAAATGACCTGAGCCAGGAACGCATCAAAGCTGGCAAAGGACTTGAAGCCCAGAAAAAGCGCCAGCAGCAGCCGCACCTGATACATCCACATGATCTGGATAAAGAGCACCACAAAAGCCATCCAGGACAGTTCCCGGCCCTTCTGGGCCCAGATCGTGCCAAGGACCGCTGTCCAGGTGAGCGGTTCCCCGGAGGCGAGCCTGCGGCTGACCTCATAAAGGCCAACCGCCGCAAATGGCCCGATCAGCACGAAACCGGCGGCGGCCGGATAGGACAGGTAGCTCATGTTGAGGGCCGCCGCGCTGAGGACCACAAACAGCCCGCCTGCGGCAAACAGGGCACCGATGACGAGGCCATAAACGGGCGCCCGCCGGAAATCCATCAGACCGGCGGCCAGCGCATCGATGACATCATTGGCGGTGATCTTGTTGACCTGCGGCATGGGGCGCATCGCCGCGGCACTTTGAGCCACTGGCGCGTGTGGTGCGGCAGTTTGAGATGTTGGGGCCTGGCGGTCTGCGCCCGCAGGCGCGCCAGCCCCGGCGGGGGCAGTCTTGATATCGGTCATGGTTCAGCTTCCTCCCAAAAGCCGGATGATGAACGCGTCTGCCCTCCTTCAGACACACAATGTTACGCATGGATCAGCGGGAGTCTCAACGGGAGAAATTCCTTATCCCTCTAAACGAAATATTTGATGTGAGTTCGAGCCCGCGTGCAAATCGTGAAAGTGGCTGAATTTTAAAAAATAAATCTCTCAAGAAGTGTATTTGAACCGTCCATGACACAGAATTTCTCCTGTGCCACGGGGCACTGCACCGCCTGTATCGGGGCTTTCCGCAAGAGCGTTAAAGGTCAGACCGGCCGGTGCTCACTGCAAGAGCGTTTATTCGGCCGCCGGTTTGGTCTGCTCGGCCGCTGCGGCGGCGGCGGCGGCGGAGGTGAGCGTTTCCTTCTGCTTCTCGTCCATCTGGGACATGTCGGGCAATTGCACGCGCACCTCCTTGCGCGCGAACTGAATGCCGTTTTCGTCAAACACCTGCTGCACGCGCTTGTAGATTTCCTTGCGCACGCCGAACTGCTTGCCGGGCTTGGTGGTGAACTTGCCGCGCACAACAATGCCGACATCGTCCACATCCGCCACGCCCTGCCCCTTGAACGGCGCTAGAATGTCGTCTTTGTATTCGTCCATCTGCATGATGTCCTGGCCGATCCGCTTGAACAGTTTGCGCACCTTCTCCACATCCGTGTCGAAGGGCACCGTGAATTTCAGCTTCATGATCACCCAGTCGCGGGACAGGTTGGTGAGTTTGGGGATCTGGCCATAGGGCACGATATGGACGGCCCCTCTGGTGCCGCGCAGCTGCAGGGAGCGGATCGAGATTTTCTCGATGCTCCCCTGGGCATCTCCCGTGTCGACAAATTCCCCAAGCCGGAAGGCATCATCCATCAGGAAGAAAACCCCGGACACAACATCCTGCACCAGGGTCTGGGCGCCGAAGCCGACGGCAAGACCGATGACGCCGGCCCCGGCCAGAAGCGGCGTGATGTTGACCCCGAGCTGGGACAGCGCCAGAAGGACCGTCAGAGTGAGGATGGTGATCTGAAGGACCACCCGCAAGAGCGGCAGGATTGTTGCCATGCGCGATTTGCCGGCCCCGCCCATTTCCGCATCATCATCCTGATTTTCCGCTGGCGGTGAATCCTTGGCCAGTTGATGGGACACCCACAGATTGGTCACCTCCCAGGCCAGATACCCGGCGGCCAGGATCAGCAGGAATATGACACTGTCGCGGGCGACGGCCGATCCGTCATTGGCACCAAGCGCCAAAAGGTTCAGCCCGTAGATGCGCCCGACCATCAGGATCAGGAATGCCAGAAGGGCGACCCGGGCGATCCGCACATAGCTGTGCCGGGTCTGCAGATGCGCAGCTTCGGCTACCGGTCCGTCCCCCTGCATCGGGGGCACGATATGGGAGACAATGCCCCTGACCATTGTGTCCAGAAACGGTGCGAACACCACAAGCGCGATCACGGCCAGGGACCGCCCGGCGGTCAAGGCGTCGCTGCCCATGCTGGTCGCCGCCTGAACCAGAACCCAGTTGAAAATGATGAAGGCCATGGAAAAATACGGCCAGAACCGGGCCATGCGCTCCAGACCCGAAGTCGGGTCTTCATCATCTCCCAAAATGATGCTGGTGAGGCCGTGCCGGGCCTTCCAGACAATGGAGACAATCCATGCGTTGACCGCAAAACCGACAAAGAAACGGAAGGTCCCGGCGACGTTCTCGTCCGCCCCGTGCAGAATGTTGCGCAGGAAAAAGGCAACACCGACCACAGTGAAGAGCGTCGTGAAATTGTGATAGAGCGCCCGTGCGGTTGCATCATCTGCCGTTACAAGCCGCAATTCGCGGCGGTTGGGCGCCAGCGCAAACCGGAGCAGAGCCGCCACCAGCCGCGGGATGAACACGATCCAGAAGACTGCTTGCAGGGCAAAGCTGCGCGCCACAGGATCGGCTATGGCAGTCCGCCCGGCAATGACCGCCACTACGACAAAAACGACCAGTCCGCCAAGGTCAAGCCCGGCCCGGGTCGACACCAGTTTGACCGTTTCAAAAAGGCTTTCGGGGGACTTATCGCGGATCTTGCCGCGCAAGGTGGCAGTGAAGCGGTTCATCGCAAACTCGGCTGCAAACCCGGCGATCAGAATGATGGCAATGCCGATGAGCAGCACATGCAGAGGACCTGCGACCTCACCGGAGACCAGGGCGGTCAGGCTTGCCGCGATGCTGGAAAAGAGCTCGGGCAGGTTTTGAAAATGGTTGCTCACCATGGCCGCGAAGTCATTGGCCATCGTCTGCAGCTGCTGCAGCAGGCTGGGCCTCTGGCTCGCTGCCGGGGCTGCCTGCGCCTTGGTGGCGGCGCTTTGCTGGAGCAGGGTCATCAGATCGGTTAGCGCCTCGACCTGATCCGGGTCCAGATCGGAGACCAGCTTGTGCATCGCGTCGCTCTGAAGGGCAGGAGGCAGATCCCCCTGGGTGTCCTGAGCAAAGGCGGTTGGTTGAAAAAGGCTGAAGATTGCGAAAAAGAAGCTGATTGCACAGAGATGGATGGACTTGCGTAACACAACGCGCATGGAGCTGCCCCCGACGGCTTTTTTGAAATTGCCCCAAAATAGACTCGTCCACGCCGCAAAATCTACCAATAATCCGCTGCGTAATTTGCAAATTTCAGAAACTACGAACTGGCAGAAGAAGCCCCCCTTGCGATAAATACCGGTGCAGTCCAAGGGCGGCGCTTGATCCCGGCCGCGTATGCGTCTACCTCCCTAACAGATCAATTTTCGTAAGCAGGACTGGATGACCACACTCCCTACAAGCGCAAATGTCGCCCCCGGGCCAGCCTGGGCTTTTTTCAGCCCCTTCGGGCGCATGGGCCGTCAGCCCTATTGGCTTTGCTTTGCCTTTATCTGCCTGGTTATGTCGCTTCTCCTCAGGCTCTGGATGCTGTCCCTTCCAGCCCAGCCCACCAGGGAGGAAATGACCCTGGCGGCCTTTCTGTCCTCCAACCCGCTGATTCCGTTTGTTCTGCTCACCCTGAACTGGATTGAGATTGCCATGGTGATCAAGCGCCTTCAGGATCTGGGCCGCAGCGGCTTCTGGGCGCTTTTGATTTTCCTGCCTTTCGTCAACCTGCTGATGTTCTTTCTGCTCGGCTTTGTGCCAAGCCAGGACAAGCCGAACCGCAGCGGACCGATGCCCAACAGCTACTGGCGCAAGTCCTGACCCCTTCCGTCCTCCCTGCCCGCAACTCTCCTTTGAAACCGAGTTCCCCTCTGATGTCTTCTGCCGTCTCCATCGCCCAGGATCTGATCCGCTGCCCCTCTGTCACTCCTGCCGAAGGGGGGGCCCTTGCCACGCTGGAAACGCTTCTGGCCAAGGCCGGGTTCTCGGTCTCAAGGGTCACATTTCAGGACAAGGACACGCCGGACGTGGAGAACCTGTTCGCAACGATCGGCTCGGGCGCACCGCATTTCGTCTTCGCCGGGCACACGGATGTTGTTCCGGCCGGAGCGGAAAGCGACTGGCGCCATGGCCCGTTTGCGGGCGAAATAGCCGACGGTTACCTGTTTGGCCGCGGGGCGGTCGACATGAAAGGCGGCATTGCCGCCTTTGCCGCAGCGGCGCTGGATTTCATCGGCGCACACGGACCTGATTTTGGCGGCACGATTTCCTTTTTGATCACCGGTGATGAAGAAGGGCCCGCCGTCAACGGCACTGTGAAACTGCTGGATTGGGCAAAGGCGCAGGGCCACAGATTCGATGCCTGTATCGTCGGCGAGCCAACAAATGTGGACACGCTGGGCGACACGATCAAGATCGGCCGCCGCGGCTCCCTGTCAGGCATTGTCATGGTGACCGGCGTTCAGGGCCATGTGGCCTATCCCCATCTGGCCGACAACCCGGTGCCGGGCCTGCTGCGCCTCCTGAGCGCGCTGGATGGTCTGGAGCTGGACAAGGGCAATGCGCGGTTTGAACCGTCCAATCTGGAGATCGTGACGGTGGATGTTGGCAATCCAGCCTTCAATGTTACCCCGGCCCGGGCCGAAGCCCGGTTCAACATCCGCTACAACGATGAATGGACCCTGGAGAGCCTGAAGGCCCGGATCACCGAAACCCTGGAGGCGGTAGACATGGGCAACCTGAGCCGGGAAATCACCTTCCGGCCGGATGCCAGCGAATCGTTTCTGACCCGCGACGATACGCTGATCGGCACCTTGAGTGCGGCGGTCGCCGCCGAAACGGGCCGGACACCCGCCCTGACAACCGGGGGCGGCACCTCTGACGCCCGGTTTATCAAGACTTATTGTCCGGTTGTTGAGTTCGGACTTGTGGGGCAGACCATGCACAAGGTTGATGAATGCACCCAGATCGTGGATCTTGAACGGCTGACGGCCATCTACACCCGTTTTCTGGCCGGATATTTTGGGCACGAGTCAGGAGCGGCTTGACGTTGATCACCATGACGGAAATCCGGGCGGCGCTGGACGGCTCCTGGCTATTGCTGCGCAACAGGCCGGAAGGCATGGCGTTTTTCGACCAGTCCATTCATGGGTTCTGGCGCTCGTTTCAGGTCGTGTTCCTGCTGATCCCGTTTTTCCTGCTGGCGGGCCTGTCCGAACGTCAGATCTATTTTCTGGAAAATCTGTTTCATCCGGAAGGGTTCCCCAACCGGGCCTTCTGGAGCGCCCAGGCGTTCGGGCTTGGGGTCGACTGGATTGCCCTGCCCCTGATTATGGCAGCGCTAGCCTCCCCCATCGGGATTTCGCACCGCTATGTGCCCTTCATCGTGGTCCGCAACTGGACCAGCCTGCTGGCATCCATTCCGTTCACGATCAATTACATCCTGTTCCTGCTCGGCATCATTCCGACAGGGATTGCGCTGCTGCTGTCGCTGACCTGTGTCGTGGTCGTGCTCTGGTACCGTTTTCTGGTGGCCAGGATTGCCCTTCAGGCCACCGTCAGCCTGGCGATTGGGGTTGTCGTCCTCGACATTCTGCTGTCGCTGGTGATTGCCGAAATCGTCGAGATCCTTTGGCTCAGATAAAACCCCCGCCTTTCGGAAAGACGGGGGTTGAAAGAGACGATCCGCCCGCTCAGTCGCGCAGAAGCTCGTTGATCCCGGTCTTGGACCGGGTCTTTTCGTCAACGGTCTTCACGATCACCGCGCAATAAAGGTTCGGGGCCGCCTCGCCGTTGCCCATGGTGCTGGAAGTCGGCATGGACCCGGCCACGACCACCGAATAGGGCGGAATTTCGCCATAGGTGATTTCGCCGGTCATCCGGTTCACGATCCGGGTCGACTGGCCGATATAAACGCCCATGCCCAGCACGGACCCTTCGCGCACGATACAGCCTTCCACCACTTCGGAGCGGGCACCGATGAAACAATTGTCCTCGATGATGACAGGACCGGCCTGAAGCGGTTCCAGAACCCCGCCGATGCCGACGCCCCCGGACAGGTGCACATTCTTGCCGATCTGAGCGCAGGAGCCGACGGTCGCCCAGGTATCGACCATGGTGCCCTCATCCACATAGGCGCCGAGATTGACGAAAGACGGCATCAGGACAACGCCCTTGCCGATAAAAGCGGAGCGGCGCACGGTGCAGTTCGGCACGGCCCGGAACCCGGCCTTTTCAAAATCCGTCCCGCCCCAGCTGTCGAATTTGGACGGCACCTTGTCCCACCACACGGCAGCGCCAGGGCCACCTTTGATGACTTCCATGGCGTTGAGGCGGAAGGACAGCAGAACCGCTTTTTTGGCCCACTGGTTCACGAGCCAGTCCCCGTCCTTTTTCTCCGCAACACGCAATTCGCCACGGTCCATGCTGTTCAGCGTGGCTTCCACCGCATCACGGACCTCGCCGGTGGTCGAGGTGTCGATGGACGCGCGGTCTTCAAAGGCGGCGTCGATGATCGCAGACAAGGCGGCAAAATCTTGAGGCATGGCTCGAAGGTCTCCAGACAGGAACAAATCGTGCGCGGACCTAAGCCGCCGCACCTTGCCATGTCAAGCGTCCTGCGCCCCCCGTCCGGCCCCTTGCGCCCCGGCTCCTTGCCCGCCTGCTGGCCAGCCGCCGCCCCTCCCGGCCCTTCCGGCCTGTGCGCCCTTGCCCGGTTCCGGCCCGGGCGGCCGCCCGGTTGAGCAAAAATAACCGAACCCTTGCAGTTTCAGTTAGTTTTTGTCGGCCTAGCCTGACCTAAGATGAGTGGAAATCAACTGAACTCAAAGGTGCCCCCGTGGAACTGTGGATCCCGATCACGATTTTTGCGGCCTTTTGCCAGAACCTGCGCACGGCAATGCAAAAGCATCTGAAGGGCAGGCTCGGCACGACCGGGGCCACCTTTGTCCGCTTCGGCTACGGTGTGCCGTTTGCGCTCGCCTATGCGGCCGTTCTGCACCTTGTTTTCAAGGCCCCTGTTCCAGACCTGACCCCGACCCTGATGATCGCAGGTGCGCTCGGCGGGCTGGCGCAGATCATGGCCACCTTTCTGCTCATCTATCTGTTTTCCTTACGTAACTTTGCGGTCGGCACGGCCTATTCCAAGACAGAACCCATCCAGGCGGCCCTGTTCGGGCTGGTGGTGCTGGGAGAACATGTGACCTGGGGCGCCGCTATCTGCATCATGGTGGGCATTTCCGGGGTGGTTGTCATTTCACTCGCCCGGGTGCCCCTGACCTTTGCTGGCGTGCGCGCGTCTCTCTTCGGGCGCCCGGCCCTGATCGGTCTTGCGTCCGCCGCCCTCTTTGGTGCGTCTGCAGTGGCCTACAGAACCGCGTCGCTGTCGCTGCAAGGCACGCCGGTGCCCATGCAGGCGGCCACTGCCCTGGTCTATGCCACCCTGTTTCAGACCTTGATCATGACGCTCTACATGCTGTGGCGCGAGCCCGGAGAGTTGCGTGCCAGCCTCAAAGCGTGGCGGGCTGCTGTCTGGGTCGGTGCCTCTGGTGTGGCCGGGTCCGCTGGCTGGTTCACCGCCATGACCTTGCAAAATGTTGCCTATGTCCGGGCCCTGGCCCAGATCGAACTGGTTTTCACCTTCCTGGCCTCCTGGCTGGTGTTCAAGGAAGTGATCACACGGTCTGAGATCGCAGGCTGCCTGCTGATCATTGCAGCGGTGATCGGGGTCATTCTGTCACACTAGTCACCCCGATCTGAAGTTCGTCTCACTTTCCAGCATGTTCCGGCCGAGTTCAGCTTCATGAGGATCACTAGCAAGTCTATGTTCATAGTGTGGTTTTCGGAACTGAAATACGCCACGGCGCGCTGCACAAATCAGGCGTATTTCAAGTCCACCACACTAGGGCTGCCCGGCGGTGCCTTCCAGCCAGTCGCGGAAGGCGGCGACGGGCCGGGCAAGGGTGCGGGCCGGAGAGCGGACGAACCAGTAGCCGGTATCCAGTTCCAGCACCGGCCAGTCCGGGGCAACAAGATGGCCCGCTTCCAGCTCCTGAGAAATGAAGCGCCTGTCGATGGCGATCGCACCCATGCCTGCAATCGCCGCCTGGATGGCCAGGTCCCGGCTTTGCAGAACCGTGCCGGAATTAATGTCCGGATGACTGAGGCCGGACGCCTCCAGCCACTGCATCCAGTCGGCCCGCCGGGCGGCGCTGTGCAGCAACGGCAGCGTTTCCAGAACCTCCGGATCCGGAGGCTTGGCGCCCTGAAGCAGACCGGGCGCCATGGCAACCGCCAGATGTTCCCTCCAGAGCAGATGGGCTTCGATCCCGGACCAGTTGCCGGTGCCCAGCCGGATGGCACAATCATAATTTTCCCAGTCCAGATCGATCACCCTTGTGGAGGTGGACAACAACAGCTCCACATCCGGCTGGTGCGCCTGAAAGTCGGGCAGACGCGGGATCAGCCAGCGGGTGGCAAAAGTGGTGACCGTGCTGATCCTGAGTTCCGTACGGCCCCGCCGCCGGAAACTGTCAACCGCCTCGTCAATCCGGTCAAAGGCGTCGCCCAGGCTAAGAGCCAGCCGCTGACCCTCGTCGGTCAGGGTCAGGCCGCGCCCGTCCCGGTTGACCAGCGTTGCGCCCAATTCGCTTTCCAGTTTGCGCATGAGATGGGACAGCGCGGACGGAGACACGCCCAGTTTTTCAGCCGCAAGAGCTGCCCGGCCGTGACGGGCGAGGAGAGAAAAAGCATGAAGCGCGCGCAGGGAAGCCATGAAGAACCGGATCTTTATTGAGTTTTGCTCAATTTAACCGAGTTTCATGCGAATAAGAACCGGTTTGATCCCTTCTTTGCCGAAGGGCAGGCGATGAGGCCTTTTGATATCTGCAAACGGCTGCGCACATCCAATAAGATCGTGATGTCCGAAGAATTGGCGGTCTGAAAATCCCTCAGGCGAGACCGGGCAACAGCACCTTGAGACTGCCGGTCATCATCTCCATGGCGATGGCGGCCAGGATCATGCCCATCAGGCGGCTCATGACGCTGTTGGCGGTTTGCCCCAGGAACCGCGACAGGAAGGGGGCTGCAAAAAATGTCGCGACCAGAACCGCAATGGCTGCGGCCACAGCTGCAACATAGGCCACTTCCTGCTCAAAGGAACTCACTTGCCCCCGGAAGATGATCATCGTGGAAATGGACCCTGGGCCGAGCAGCACCGGAACGGTGAGCGGATAAATCGCCGGATTGTCCTGCGCCTGCATATGCTCCTTTTCGGTTTCCGAGCCATGATGGGTTTCCGTCTTCTGCCCCCGGATGAGATCCAGGGCAATCAGAAGGATCAGAAATCCGCCCGCGAGGCGGAAGGCATCCAGGCTGATGCCGAAGATCTTCAGGATAATATCACCGGTCAGGCCGATCACCACTGAGCCGATGGTCAGGCTGATCAGGAGCGTGAAGGCAACCTTGCGCTCAAAAGCCGGACCCCGGTCAGAGGTCAGGGCCAGGAATACAGGCAAATTGGCAATAGGGCTCATGATCGCGAACAGCGCCGCGAAGGTTTTCAGGAACAAGGCCTGATCCATGACTGCCGCCCTTCCCCTTTTGGCCGCCTTTTGACCGCCTTTTGACCGCCTTTTGGCCGCCTTCAGCCAGCTGCACCCAGTCGGCGGTGGTCAGACCTTGCCGGCCAGTCTGGCCTGTTTGCTGAATTTCTTGACCACCCTGTCGCGTTTCAGCTTCGACAGATAGTCAATGAACAATTTCCCGTTCAGGTGGTCAAGCTCGTGCTGGATACAGGTGGCCAGCAAGCCGTCCGCCTTGATTTCCCGTTCGGCGCCCTCCCGGTCAAGAAACTGCACCGTCACTTCCGCAGGCCGTTCCACATCCTCATAGTAATCTGGAATGGACAGGCAGCCTTCCTGATACACGGACAGATCTTCACTTGACCAGACGATTTCCGGATTGATGAAGACCATGGGCTCCTTGGGCGCATCTTCCTTGGCCACATCCAGCACGAACAGACGCTGCAAAATGCCGATCTGGCTTGCAGCCAGACCGATGCCCGGCGCCGCATACATGGTTTCCAGCATGTCGTCGGCCAGAGCGCGGACGTCGTCAGTGACGGTTTCCACCGGCGCGCAGACCTCGCGCAGCACCGGGTCGGGAATGGTGATAATGGGGCGTTTTGTCATGCGCCTGACATAGGCAATCGCGCCGCGCCGGTCAACGCGCAATTCACGCCTCTCCAAAGGCCTGGCCCAAGCGTTTTCAACGGTTCTGACCGGTAGGGCGGATAGGAGCATCAGCCGAATCGTTCTATGTTTGTTTCATGAACGAGATCCTGTTTGAGTTGAATGGCCGTCCGGTGACAGGGCTGGAAGCAGCCCTTGCCGGTGGTTTCTGTCTGCTGGTGCTGATTGTCTGGCTTGTCTTGCGCACCATGCGCCAGATCCGCCTGCGCGCGGAAGACGACAGCGCGGCGGCAGAGCGCATCCACGAGCTGGAAAGCCACCTGTCCCAATTGCTGAAATCGCAAGGGGAAATGACCGGCCGCATGCAGACCATGGCGGAGGTGTTCGGCACCCGCCAGTCGGACATGATGCGCGCGGTCAATGAGCGCCTGGACGGCATGGGCCACAAGCTGGGCCTGTCCATGGCCGACACCACCAAGAAAACCCAGGACGGGCTCCGCCACCTGCATGAACGCCTTGCAGTGATCGACCGGGCGCAGCGTACCATTACGGACCTTTCCGGTCAGGTGGGCCAGCTTCAGGCCATTCTCGCCAACAAACAGACGCGCGGCGCTTTTGGCCAGGGGCGGATGGAAGCGATCATTCAGGACCAGATGGCACCGAGCACCTATTCCTTCCAGAGCCTTCTGTCCAACAATAGTCGTCCGGACTGTCTGATCCATATGCCGAACGGTGCGCCCCCGCTTGCCGTTGACGCGAAATTTCCGCTGGAAGCGTTCAACCTGCTGCGCGAGGCGGAGACCGACGATCAGCTGAGGGTGGCGCAGGCCCAGTTCCGTAAGGATTTCACCAAACACATACAGGATATCAGCGAAAAGTATCTGCTGCCCGGAGAAACCCAGGACACGGCATTCCTGTTTGTGCCGTCAGAAAGCATTTTTGCCGAGGTGAATGAGCGGTTCGAGGATCTGGTGCAACGCGCGCACCGGGCCCGGGTCGTGATCGTCTCCCCGTCCCTGTTGATGCTGTCTATCCAGGTGATTCAGTCGGTTCTGCGCGATGCCAAGATGCGGGAACAGGCACACCTGATCCAGGCGGAGGTCGGCCATCTGATCACCGATGTCGGACGGCTGAATGAACGGGTCGGCAAGTTGCAATCCCATTTTGCCCAGGCGAACAAGGATATCGACCAGATCCTTATTTCAACGGACAAGATCACCAAGCGCAGCCGCAAGATCGAAGACCTTGAACTGGGAGAGGCAGAGCCAGCCCGGCAGGAGGTGTCCGATCCGGAGCCTGAGCTGTCATTGTCGCAAAAAGCCTGAACAGATCCACCACGCCGCCGGGCAGCTGCCGGCTGGCCCAATAGAGTGCCGCGCTCCGCCGGATCTGCATTTCGCGGCCTGACATCAGAGATTTCAACGCAAAAGACAAACGGTTTGACCGCATTTGAACGCGACACGCACTAACGGCGTGCCGAATGGTCCTGTGTCGGCAGATGGCGGGCGCTGGTGATCTGGCCCCATTCCCTGGCCGCAATACGCTCAATCGCCCGGTCGAGGGGCTCGGAAGCGACGGTCATGGTGAAACCATTGGCATGAAGCAGCCGGTTCGGACCGGTGACAATGCCCACATGCCCTTTCCAGAACACCAGATCCCCGCGCAGGAAAGTGCTCGGATCCTCATGCGGAATTTCCGCGCCTGCAGCCGCTTCCTGCATATCGCTGTCGCGGGGGATGTCATACCCTCCCGCTTGGGCAGCCAGCTGGACAAGCGCAGAGCAATCAAGCCCCGTGCTGGTGCGCCCGCCCCACAGATAGGGGGTGCCGGTAAATTCCTCCGCCACCGCCACCCAGTCGCCTGCATATGTCTCCAGCGGCACCAGATGTTTGGCGGCAACGGCCGTGCCGTCGCTCAGCAGGGCATAGGTCAGGCCGCGGGTTTCAGTCGTGCCGGTAACGTTCACCTGCGCGCCGATGGACAGGCAGCCAAGTGGCGGAAATTTCAGGTCCGGCCCAGGATAACAAAAGGTCCGCAGCGCCCGGACCCGGTGGGAGGCCGGGTTGACCGGGCCGAGCCCGTCGGACGAAAACCAGCCGACATAGCCATCGGTGTCGAGTTGCCCCCAGGCCCAGCCTTCCGCAGTCTGTTCATAGACCGTGACCCATTCCCCGCGCAAAGCCTGGCTGTCGATGGACCAGTCCGGCCGGGGCTCCGGCCGGATGTCCAGATGATCGGCAGTGACCTGAAACACTTCACCATCGGCAAAGCGGGACGCCTCCACCCTGCCCTCATAGTCACGGGCGGCAAGGTCCGGACGGACCGGATGCAAACGTCGGTCAAAAGGCTGGCTCATGGGAGGGCACCGGGTCACGGGGTGAAAGGCTGAGACCACTCTTACCCGATAGCAATCTATCTGATGAGGGTGGCATGAGGCCCTGCGTTCAAAAGGGTATTCCTTAGCGCGGCAGATCTTTGGCCTTGTCTACCACGAGGTCGCCCAATTGCTCCAGATAAAGTGCGCCGGCGACGGTTCGGGTAATAATCACGTTGCGTTTGTCGGCCTCATCCCGCTTGCGTGATAACAGCCGCATGCCGCCCAGCGTGTCCAGCGCCCGGGTGATGGCAGGTTTGGTCACATTGAGCTTGGCCGCAAGCCCGCGCACAGTATGAGGCGGTGGCTCCAGATAGACAGTCAGCAGGATCGTTATCTGGCGCGCGGACAAATCCTGTTCGCTGTCGCGAACCAGCGCCAGATTAACTTCATGCAGCAATTTCAGCGCCTGAGAGGCGCGTATGTCGACAGCCATGGTGTTGCCGGTTTCTCGGTTTCATTCCCGGCCATCGAAACACAAAAACGTTTCGGACCCGTTATCTTACGTTCAAATAGCGTTCCGAGATCATATCGAACAGGCAGCGGATGCCCTGAGCCTCTCCGCCCGCCGGTTTTCCGGGCCGGTCAGACGGCGTCCAGCCGTAAATATCGAAATGCACCCAGCTGTCTGTCTTTTCGACAAAACGGGACAGGAACAGCGCCGCCGTGATGGAGCCGGCAAAGCCGGTGCCGGACGTGTTGATGTGGTTGATGTCTGCCACCTTGCTGTCGAGATACTTCATGTAAGGTTGCCAGAGCGGCATCCGCCACAGCGGATCGGCGGACGCTTCCGCCATGACGGCAATGTCTTCGGCGAGGACCTCGTCATCGGTGTAGAAGGGCGGAAGATCCGGCCCGAGCGCGACCCGGGCGGCACCGGTCAGGGTGGCCATATCCACCAGAAGGTCCGGTGCCTCTTCATCCGCCAGCGCCAGGGCATCTCCCAGGATCAGGCGGCCTTCCGCGTCCGTATTGCCGATTTCAACAGTCAATCCCTTGCGGCTTGGCAGAATGTCACCGGGACGGAAGGCACTGCCGGCCACCGAATTTTCAACGCAGGGAATGATCACCCGCAACCGGACAGGAAGGTTTGCCGCCATGATCATGCTGGCAAGGCCAAGCACATTTGCCGCCCCGCCCATGTCCTTCTTCATGAGGGACATGGAGCCGCCCGGCTTCAGGTTGAGGCCGCCCGTATCGAAAATGACGCCTTTGCCCACCAGTGTGACTTTGGGATGACCCGCATCCCCCCAGCAGAAATCGGCCAGACGCGGGGCCCGGGAGCTGGCCCGGCCAACCGCATGCACCATGGGGAAATTCTCCGTGAGGAGATCCTCCCCCACAACAATGCGCCCGGTGCCGCCGTGTGCCTGGAACAGCGCCTCAACGGCGGCGGCAAGCTCTTCCGGCCCAAGATCATTTGCCGGTGTGTTGATCAGGTCGCGAGCCAGTTTTACCCCATCCAGGATCGTGCCGATCCGTTCAAGGTCCACCTCTTCGCCCACTCCGAGCCGCCGGGCCTTGCCGGATTGCGCCAGATAGCGCTCGAACCGGTAGGATGAAAGAGCAAACCCGAGCGCGGCCTGTTCGGGATCGGGAAAGCCATCTGCCAGCACATAGTCGCCTTCCGGAAGGCTGCTGACGCAGGCGCCAAGCGCAAACGGATGCGCGAGGCCGGTCTCTTCTACACCGAAAAGGACTACGGCCCCATTGTCCTCTCCGTTTGGCACCAGAAGATGGGACGAGGGTTTTGCCGAATACCCGTAGGCCTCACACCAGCTGCGCGCTGCCGTGCCCAAACCGGCAAGAACCGTTTCAAGGGTGGCCTCGCGCACCGCGATGATGGAGGTGGCATCCGGCAGGCCGGTGTTGCGGAGAAGGATGTTGCGCACTGTTGAGGCTCCGTTGGCTGGGCTGATCTGGTTCGGTCAGATCAACAGGTAAGCCCCCTAGCCCGAAGACGCAATATTCCAGCCAATGCTCTGATCAATCTTGCAAATCGCGACGGAACTTAACCAAGCATTAGGGTTAATTATCTATTTCTCTAAGGGAACCCGAAAAGTGCGGGCAACAAGGAAGTTGACAATGCAAGCGCCCAGGACCGGCTCCGCGCCACGCCAAACCAAGACACGTGTCTCCGTTCTAATAGCCGTGAGTGTGCTCGCGCTGATGACCGCTGGCTGTGCGTCGAACAAGGCCAATACGGGAACGCATTCCCCCACTTCCGGTGTCCATTCCGTAGCGCCCGGTTCCAGCCAGGCCCGCGCCGAAGTGGCCAAGTGGGCCAAGCGCTATGAAAAGGACCGCCAGAACCGCACCTCCCTTCTTGGCTATGCCAATGCGCTCAGCCAGAATGGCCAGATCCAGCAGGCCATGGCGGTGCTGCGCGCTGGTGTGATTGCCCATCAAAACGACCGCGAAATCGCCTCGGCCTATGGCAAGATCCTGGCCATGAATGGCCGCTTTGAAGAAGCACTCAATGTTATTCAGGGCGCCCAGCGCCCGGATATGCCGGACTGGAAACTGATGTCGGCCGAAGCGGCCATCTATGACCAGACGGGCAATCAACAGAAGGCCCGCAGCCTCTACAAGCAGGCTCTCAAGATCGCTCCGGACGATCCGAGCCTGCTCAACAATTTGGGCCTTTCCTATCTGCTGTCCAACGAACTGCCGGATGCCGAATACACGCTGCGCCGTGCCGCCAGCCTGCCCGGAGCGGACAGCCGCGTACGTCAGAACCTCGCCCTGGTTCTTGGGGTGCAGGGCAAGTTTGACGAAGCCATTCAGGTGGCCCAGGCTGAGCTGGACCCGCGCCAGGCCGAAGCCAACATCGCTTACCTGCGCCACATGATGCAAAAACGCGCCCGGAGCTAGTGTGGTGGAATTGAACAACGCCTCATTTACGCAGCGCGCGCCGGAGCATATTTCAGATCCGAAAACCACATTAAAAACATAAACTTGCTAGTCACCCTCTTGAATCTGAAGTTCGTTCGGAGCGTGCCGCGAAATGTGACGAACTTCAGATTCCGGTGACTAGGTGGCGGTGGTTTCGCGAGCCCGACAAACGCCTTCCTGCACGTTTCAATGCCCTCAGAAGCACTTTCCGCGAGAACGTCTGCGGGCCGGAGAGGCCTCGGGAGAACTCATGAAGACTGTCCCCAAACCGGGGAACTTCCAATGATCTTCGACAGCAGACAGGGGCCTGGGCTCCTATGAAAGCTCTCCAAGGCAAGAGGTATTTCCTCAAGCAGAAACCGGTTTGCTTTTCCTTGTCCGCTCCTTGACAAAACGAAACCCAGGCGCGCGCTGGCGAAGCCTGTTTTCCTGGAAAGACCTGCTGGACGGGTCGGCTGGCGCTTTGAAACCCTCAAACACCAAAAGGCAAGGTCATCCATATCCAAGTTCAAGGGCGCAAGGGCTGAAGCGTCGAAATTGCTAAAGACGCCCCCCTCACCCTGTTCCACCAGACCATCAGAACAGTCTTGAGCGTACATCACACGATCCAGGATTTGCCTGTCACTGCCGCACGCCTCTCACCAAACACGCCTCAATTGGATGGTCTTTTGCGGTTCGCCGGCAAGAAGAGGCCCGCAGGCCGGCCGGGCAAGCGGCGTGACATGGCCTGGCGGGCCTGAAGAAGCCGCTGCGGGCCGCGGCATGAGTGCGCTCCGCCGTGTTGCGCATCCTGGACGATGCCCCACCTCCCCAAGTGCGCTCCAACGATGTCAGCGGGCAAACGAGACCGGCCCTTCGGGAGATGGAAAGCAGTCCGTCGGCAACGTTGCGCCTCTTACCCGACACACCATATCGCGCTGCGCGACGCGCCTTGCCGAATGACCTGCTGTCCAAAAACAAAAGGGAGGCAGACTTATCGCCCGAGGCTCTACCCCCCGGCAATATCCATGACCTGCATGACCGCCGGGCTCATGATAATGAAGAACAGCACCGGCAGAAAGAATATGATCATCGGAACGGTCAGTTTCGGCGGCAGGGAGGCCGCTTTCTGCTCGGCAAACAGCATGCGCTGTTCGCGGGTGTCATCGGCCATGGTCCGGATTGCGGTCCCAACCGGTGTCCCGTAACGCTCTGCCTGTACAAGAGCCATCATGACGTTTTTCACGCCGTCCACACCGGTGCGTTTGGCAAGGTTTTCAAAAGCCGTCCGGCGTTCGCTGAGATAGGATAGTTCTGCTGTGGTCAAGGACAGTTCTTCTGCCAATTCAACGGACTGTACCCCGACCTCTTCGGCAACCTTCTGAAACGCGCCCTCGATCGACATGCCCGATTCCACACAGATCAGCATCAGATCGAGTGCATCCGGCCAAGCCCTTTGAATCTTGAGCTTCCGTTTGTCGATCTTGTTCTTCAGGACCAGGTTCGGGGCAAAGACACCCACGCCGGAAATCAGCAGACAGATACAGATCCGGGTGACGACCGGCAGGGTGTCGGCCGGCAGAATGACAAAGGCATAGAACAAGGAGATCAAAAACAGCACAAGCGGCAAGGCAATCCGGGCTGTCAGGTAGTAGTAGAGAGGTGCCGAACCACGATATCCAGCCATTTTGAGCTTCTCAATCGTGCTTTCATCCGACAGCATTTCCCTCAAATTAAGCCGGTCGACAAGGCTCTTCATCTGTGCCTTGGGCTGGTTCCGAAGCGCCATCCTTGCATCTTGCTGGCCTTCCTGCAGCCGCGCCCGTTCCTTGGCCCGGAGCTTGTCGCGTTCCAGGGCCACGCTTTTCATGCGCGATTTCAAGGTGTCACGGGACAGAAGGGGCGTCACCAGCGTGAAGATTGTGCCGGTCACCGCAACCATGGCCAGAACCGCTGCCAGAGTTTGGCTGGAGGCGAGAGTCTCGAGATCCATGCGGGCTCCTAAAAATCAAAATTGATCATGTGGCGCATGACCATGATGCCGATAAACATCCAGAACAGGCAGCCGCCAATAATGATGTTTCCAGACGTGGTATTGAACAGCATCATCATATAGTCGGGGTTAATCAGGTAAATAATGCTGCCCACACCAAAGGGCATGGCACCAATAATCGCCGCCGATGATTTGGCTTCTGAACTCAGAGCCTTGATCTTCCCCTTGAGCGATTTCCGGCCGCGCAAAACCCGGGAAAGGTTTCCGAGCGCTTCAGCAAGACCACCACCGGCCTTTTGCTGAATGGCGACCACGATTGCAAAGAAATTCGCCTCCGCGAGAGGCACACGGTCCGGCAACCGGGCAACCGCTTCAGCCAGCGAAACCCCCATCACCTGGGTTTCTGTGATCTTGCGGAACTCTGTTGCAACAGGCTCACGGGACTCCCGGGCCACCACTTTGATGCAGTCCGCCAGCGGAAGACCCGCCTTAACGCCACGCACAATGATGTCGACGCCATTGGGCAACTCATCCAGAAACTGGTTGAAGCGGCGTTTGCGCTTGTGCCCCACATACCAGCGCGGGAACCCGAACGCACCGACAAAGCCTGCGGCCAGCGTGATCCAGAGGTTTCCAACTGCGATCAAGCCGATCAGAAGAAAGACCAAACAGCAAACGGCGCTGAAAATCACAAAGTGCTTCATCTCCCAGGTCAGCCCGGCCTGTTCCATTTTGACCTTCAGCGAGACCTTATGCTGCTTGTCGTGCTTGGCCCTTTGACGCTGCTCAAAATCTTGCAGCTGATCCTGAATCGATTTCTTGCGCCTGTCATTGTCCCGAATGGCTTTGCGTTGTTTCTCGTTCTGAGGCCGCGCGGCAACGGACTGGATGCGTTTGTCACTGCGCTTGGTGCCGGAAAGGGCCGGTTGGAACAGGCTGAAAATGATCCCGCCAACCGCAAGCATGACCAGCACCGCAACTGCGATGCCGGTAATCTGTGGGGTTAGAAAGTCTTCAAGTCCGGACATTGATCGCTCATTCAGCTCCATATTCAGGCATTTCGGCCGCATCCAGGGCCTGTGCCAGGCGCGCTTCATCACCGAAGTAGCGGGCGCGCTCCCAGAATTTCGGCCGGCCAATTCCTGTGGACCGGTGACGGCCGATAATGCGGCCGTTCGGATCTTCCCCGACAATGTCATAGAGGAAGACATCCTGCGTGGTGATGATGTCGCCTTCCATGCCAACCACTTCGGTCACGTGGGTGATGCGGCGGGAGCCATCGCGCAAACGGGCGGCCTGCACCACAACGTCGATGGACGAAACAATCATCTCGCGCAGGGTCCGCGACGGCAGCGAGAAGCCACCCATGGTGATCATGGATTCAAGTCTCGACAGGGCCTCGCGCGGAGAGTTGGCGTGCAAGGTGCCCATCGAGCCATCGTGACCGGTGTTCATGGCCTGCAGAAGGTCGAAGGCTTCCGGGCCACGCACCTCACCCACGATAATCCGCTCAGGACGCATACGCAGACAGTTTTTCACAAGATCGCGCATGGTGATCTCGCCTTCCCCTTCCAGGTTCGGGGGGCGGGTTTCAAGACGCACCACATGGGGCTGCTGCAACTGAAGCTCGGCGGAGTCTTCGCAGGTGATGATGCGTTCGGTGCTCTCGATATAGGCCGTCAGACAGTTGAGCAATGTCGTCTTGCCCGAGCCCGTACCGCCGGAGATCAAAACATTACAGCGGGAGCGTCCAATCACCTGGAGGATGGTGGCCCCTTCTGGCGTGATCGAGCCGAAATTGACAAGCTGATCGAGCGTGAGCTTGTCTTTCTTGAACTTACGAATGGTGAGTGCGGGACCGTCAATGGCAAGCGGCGGCGCAATGACGTTAACACGGGATCCATCCGGGAGACGGGCGTCACAGATCGGGCTGGCATCATCCACCCGGCGGCCGACCTGGCTCACGATGCGCTGACAGATGTTCATCAGCTGTGCGTTATCGCGGAAATTCACGCCGGTCTGCTCAACTTTACCGGACGTTTCGATATAGACCGTATGCGCGCCGTTGACCATGATATCGGCAATATCATCCCGGGCCAGGAGAGGTTCCAGAGGGCCGTAGCCGAGCACGTCATTGCAGATGTCTTCAAGCAGGTCTTCCTGCTCGGCAATCGACATGATGACATTTTTCAGCGCGATGATGTCATTCACGACATCCCGGATCTCGTCGCGGGCATCTTCGGCATCAAGGCGGGCCAGCTGCGACAGGTCAATGGCCTCAACCAGCGCGTTGAAGATCTGGGCCTTTGTCTCGTAATACTCGTTGTTCTTCTTGCGCGGTGAAGACGCGGCCTGGCTGGCTTCGGGTTCAGGAGCCGGAGCAGCTTTTGCCGCAGGCGCGGGAGCTGCCGCTTCAGCCGGCTTTTCAGGCTCCGCAGACGCAGGAGCCGGTTGTGCTTTTATCGCATCATCGGGCTTTTCAGGGTCTTCTGGCAGGCTCTGAAGGCCTCCCGGAACCCCTCCCGGGCGGAGGGTCTGAGATCCGGACGATGAATTACCGCGTCTTCCAAACATAACGATCTATCAGCTCCGTCTAAGGGCCCGTCAGCCGGACTTCCGTCTCAGTTTCGAGAAAAGTCCGCCGAGAGATGACCGTGACGTCGGTGCAGGCTGCACCTTTCCGGAAATTGCGTTGGCCAGATTGTCGAACATGCCGGTCACGGCGTGTTTTCCGTCCATCTCACCGATCATCTGTCCATTGTTCGCCGCCGTGCCGAAAAGCTGGGGTTCGAATGGGATGACTGCCTTCACCTGAAGCCCAAGCGCTCCGGCAAATTCATCGGGTTTGATCTCGGGGCGCTTGGGCACGTTGACCTTGTTCATGACCAGGTGCGGCGCCCGGTCGTTTGGCCGCAGCTGCTTCAAGATATCAACGGCATTCTTGGCGTTGCGGAGATTGGCAAGATCGGGCTCGGCAACCAGAACAATCTCATCCACGTTCAACAATGTGTTTTTCACCCAGGCATTCCAGCTGTGGGGCACATCAAGCACCACATTGGGAACGGATGAGCGCATGGTCTCAAACAGAAGCTCGAAAGATTTCTCGCCGTGATCATAGGTCCGCTCAAGGGTCGCGGGAGCGGCCAGAATGCTCAAATGCTCGCTGCATTTGGACAGGATCCGGTCAAGATAGGTTTCGTCCAGCCGGTCCGGCGAGGAAATCGCTTCAAACACCCCTTGCAGCGGGTCCTGGTTGAAATCCAGTCCGGCTGTCCCAAAGGGGAGATCCAGATCGGTGATAACCACTTCGCTCTGGAAATTCCGGCCAAGGGCCCAGGCACAATTGTGGGCAACAGTTGAAGCGCCACAGCCCCCCTTGATACCGAAAAAGGCAGTCGTCCGGCCGAGCGGTTCGGCTTCAGGGTCACTGTAGAGCTCGGCAATGGAGCCGATCAGCTGATACACATTGACAGGTGCAATGAGGTATTCACTGACACCACGCGCGATCAGATCCCGGTAAAGAGACACGTCATTGACGTTGCCAATCACGATCACCTTGGTTCCGGCATCGCAATATTCAGCGAGCTGATCCAGGTTGCCAAGCAGCTCTTCCCGCTGGCCATTGGTCTCCACGATGATCAGATTCGGTGTTGGTGCCTGGGCAAAGACATCAATGGCTGCCGGAATGCCACCCATATCGAGTTTGAGATGCGCTTTGGCCATGCGGCGGTCTTCCATCGCCGTTTCGGCAACCTGCATGGTCGCATCGGTCAGACAGAAGCCGTGCACCGTGATGCGCGGAACCGATCCGATGTTTCCTGCAGCATCGATCCCTGCAGGCTGGTGATCAGCAGGCTCGGACATGGACTCCAGATAGCCCGGCATATCCTTCAATTCTGCGTTTGTGCTCATGCTTCACCTATTCTGAGACCTGAGCGCCCACACCTTCGGTATAGGAACTGGTGGTCTCTGACCCTTCTCTGTAATTCTCGATCACAACTGCGCGACGGGCCTGATCGGCCGGTGTGGACGCCCTTGGCGTAATCAGGTCAGACGGATTGTCGACCATCGCGGCAAGGTTGGACTGGGTAGCGCAGCCGAAATTTTCATATTCCGTGTTTTCTCCAATGCCGCCGCCGAGGTTTTTCGGCCAGGCCCCGCAGGGCCCTGCCGTTGCCTGCATGGCAGCATAAGACAGACGGATTGGTGCCTCGGCAGAGGAATCTTGAACAGCGTAGGTGCGGGTCGAAATTCGGGACCGGCTGACACCGCCACGCTGCAACGCCGTCTTGATATCGCCTGTCACCGCATGAACGGCGGCTTCATTCGCTCCCCCTGAAGGGATCAGAATTTCGACCGCGCCATTGCCCTTTTGACGGGACTCAGCTGCAAATGCGGAAATCGTGCCTTCGATCGGACCATATAGGTTCCGCGTGTTCCGGCCGATCGGTAGGTCGAGCGTCGCCGGCTCTTCCGTAATGACAATCGGGTGCCGGTAGCGGTAGTCATGAGCTGCCAGCAACTCGGAATTCGTCTGACCAGTCGTATTGCAGCCCGCAGCGGTCAAGCACCCGGCAAGCACAAGCGCGGATCTGGAAAGGGCAGACATCAGGACTGCATTCTTCGTCTTCATCCGTCCATCCTCACTTGTAGATAAATCCGACTTCGCCATGGTATTCATCCTCGATGACACCACCAGAAGGGTTAAAAATCTTGTTCAACCGGTTCAGAAAAACGGTTTCTGCGTCCGATGGCGGTATCAGGTTCTTGTCTGGCCGCACCATTTTCTGCATGGCGACCGGCCGGACGACATAAGGCGTGACGAACACTGCCAGTTCAGTTTGATCCCTCAGAAAGTCGCGGCTTTTGAACAAGGCACCCAAAACCGGGATCTGCATCAAACCGGGAATGCCCTCTATAGACTGGCTGTAGGATTCTTTCAGCAGGCCTGCCATGACCAGCGTACCGCCAGAGGGCAGTTCCACAGTGGATTCTGCCCTGCGGACTTTCAGGGCCGAAATCGTGATACCGCCCGTGGTCACCGCGCCTTCGTTGGTCAATTCACTCACCTCTGTCAGCACCCGGAGACTGATGCGTCCCCCGGAGAGCACCACCGGCGTGAAATCCAGGCCGACACCGAATTTCTTGAACTCGACACTGACAGAGTCATTGTCCTGAGCAATCGGGATAGGAAACTCCCCCCCCGCCAAGAAGCTGGCATTTTCACCAGATATCGCTGTCAAGGTCGGTTCGGCGAGCGTGCGGATAACCCCATCGCGCTGAAGCGCCTGGATCTCTGCGCTAATCGAGGCCGAACCAGAGGCAAACGACACGCCGGCAACCGCCTGGTTGACGATGGAGGGGTTCACGTTGAACCCGGGAGCCGAAGAAAAATTCGGTGTGAAATTGCCGGTTCCCACCGATCCACTGAATTGAACCCCAAGCTGCTTGACAATCGAGCGCTCGACTTCGGCCACCGTCACCTTAAGGTGAACCTGATCCTTGCCTTCCACTGTGATCAAATTGACCACTTTGGTCGCACTGTCAGCGCCTTGGAACTTCGAGGCAATGTCTGCTGCCTGTTGCGCCTCAAGGGTGCTTTTGGCAGTGCCGCTCAAAATCACGTTGCCATTGACAGACTCAGCAGAAATATTTGCCCCGGGAATGAGTTTGCGAATGATCCTTGCCAGATCGGATGTGTCATTTTCCACCCGCAGATCAAAGCTCGCCAGTTCGCGGCCACTGCGGCTGAACAAGACCAGACGGGCCTGACCTGCGGTGTTTCCGAGAACAAAGATCCGGCGCGGCGTTCTGAGGACCGCATCAGCGATTTCCGGATTCGAGACCAGGACGTCGGCTGCATCTTCGGCCAGATTGATCACAACCGACCGGCCGATCCCGACATTCAAAATGCGTCCGCTGGCCCGCTCTCCGGCTGCGATATGAACCTGGCTTGGAAAATTGGACTGAGCTGAAGCTCCGGTGACCGGTGTTCCAAGGCTAGCGGCGAACAGAGCGACACACGCCGTCAGTTTAACCAGATGGTGTCTCATTGCGCCCCTCATTCTGAACTTTTTTTTCATATCCGGTCTCATGGCGAAACTGCCTTGCTGGTGATGCCGTATTTCACGTAGCTCACATCATTGCGCCGGCCTTGATCGTCGACCGCATCATCGGCTGAATCCTGAGCACTGCGAAGGGCGAGCGAGATGGTGCCAAGCTGTTGCGCCTGCGCCACGACCTCAGACTCCGGCAGTGTGAGTTCCAGAGTTGCCGTCTTCTTGGGTGACAGATTTTTCTGGTCCTGTTCTCCCGCAGTCGTGGAGTCAATCGCCAGAACGCGTATGTTTTCCAAGATCGTCTTTGAGACGACGGATTCACGCTCGTCACTGGTAAGAATGAGATCGACCTTGTCGCCGGGAAGAATAAAGCCGCCCGCGGTGGTCTCCGCTTCGACGCTCACGGCAATTGCCCGTTTCCCCTTCGGCAAAATCGCCGCCATGAAACCTTTGTCCGTGTTGATCAGGCGTTCCGGCCGGATGGGCTCGCCTGCGAAAATCGGTGCCTTTGCGATTCGGCCGATGAATTCCTTTTCGGCCGTCGGATCGCTCTTTTTGGTCACGACCCCACGCGGCAGTGCATCCTCGGGCCAATCTGACCAGGCGAAGTTGTCCTTGGTCAGCTTGCCACCGAGAGGAATGTCGACTTCGGCAATGAGAACCTTTGCCTTTTTCGTTTCAACCGGGACCTCGACAGCCTGTGGTGCCGGCTCTCCGCCGGACATCATAACCATCCGGAAAGCCAGCAGACCTGCCACCAATGCGATCGCCAGTACGAAGATTCGAGCGAATTTCATGACAAAAACCCAATGATCCTGCGCGCTTCTGCGCCTTGTGTTCTTAGGATGACGGGAAATTGGTCAAAACATGGTTAATCGTCAGTAGAAGTTTTTGGTTAATTTCCATTAACTTTACCAAACACGTCCTTAAATCTCATTCAATTTGCGAAAATTCGTACCAATTGACAAAGCGCGACCGGACAACGCCGATTTTCTGTGCCGTTGCTGACTTCACATTTGAACATCAAGGAAACAGGACACTTTTCACTGTTCCCAGTTGAGCGAAGCAATGATTTCGAACTGGTCCGGGGCGCCTGGCTCGGGGAAAGAACCGCCTTCCGTGCTTTTACCCATGTCTCATATGCCGAATTTAATTTTTTGCCAGGAGAGCCAGCCAGATTTTGCGGCCACACAAACGCCAAGACTGGCAAAAAAGAGCGGGACGCGGGACAGCCAAGACCGGAGAACGCTCAGAAAGACAGGCAGCGGGAGGCAAATCAGATGCAACGCGATGTGCGCCAAAGCGTACGTGTCAGGCGCTTTGGCCAAGCATCAGAAACCACCCGGTCGACGGGTAGATTTGGAGACCGGCAATTGCGATGGCAATTCCATATGGGATGCCGCTCTTGCTGTCGTGCAAACGCGCAAGCCAATCCTGCCGGTACAGCACAGCCGGGAGCACAAGATGGGAGCGCATCAAGAGCAGGCCAATCGTCAAGAACATTCCGTATATCGCGACAAGAGCTACAAACGCGGCGAGTTCTGGAGAAAAACCGACCCACAAGGCGATGGCGCTTATGAACTTGACGTCCCCGCCCCCCATCCATCCGGCGGCAAAAAACGCAAAACAGACGGAAAAAACCGCAAGCAGCCCAGCCACATGAAGGCCCCAACCACTCGGCGGCATGCCGGTGCAAAGAGCCAGAACAGAAAACCCGCCGATAAGCAGCAGCGACACCCTGTTGCGGATGGTCATCGTCAACAGGTCGGAGGCCCCGCCGAATGCCACAAGCATCGGGAAGAAGACCAATAGTGCCGCCTCTAACATATCAAGCTCACAATTCTTTCAGCCCGTTCCAAGCATATGTGCAGGAAGTTAATGAAATAAGGACCTAAGACAGCAAACCGCAAAACAAAAAACGGGCAGAGATCTGCCCGTTTCTTGCAATCACACGATCTGGTAACGCCGCACCGCGTTCGATGTGGCGCAGACCAGCGTATTAGCTACCGGTCGTGACGGTCGTGCCAGCGAGCGCGGAACCGATCGCGGAGAAGATGCTGCTGATGTTCGTACCAGCCAGAGACACACCAGCAATGATCACGATGGACAGCAGACCTGCGATCAGGCCGTATTCAATTGCAGTTGCGCCGGATTCGTCTTTAGCGAAACGGTTGATAAGAGATTTCATGTTTTTGCTCCAAGTACCACTGAGTTGACAGCTTCAAGTTCGCCGGATCTTTTTTGGTCCGTTCGAACACGGCTTCACCCTAGGCATCAGAGCTTTCCAACCCGTTAAAACAACCAAAGGATTCCGCGTTAATGCTGAGAAAAGAAAAGATAGTTAAAAATCTGTATAGATAAAAAAATATTAATTTCAGTATTCGACAATTAATATCCAGAATATTATTTGTAAAAACTCTTCTATGTGCAGGAATATTCCTCAGTATATTTGAGATTTCTCCGCGCACTCCCCATCATGAATTCGCTTTGATCTTAATAAAACGCACTATCAGTAAAATTTATAAGACCGGAATTCTGGATACAAGATTGTCCTGATCTCACTCTCCGGCTTTTAAACATGCTCAATGAGATTTCTTCTCCAGCAAAAACAAGTTGAGGCAGCTTTAGTCTTAATTCTTCACCGTTAGCAGATCGTTCACCACGTTTGAGGCATTATCTCGAAAGAAATCACATAGATGGAGTATTCATAAGCATGTTTATGAAGCTAGCGAAATGGGCCGGCGTTCTTGTGTTTGCTGTTCAGGCAAGCGCCGCTCTGGCTGAGGAAGGCCCTGTGATGGTGACAGTCGACCGCGCAAAGATCTTCCGCATAGATGACGGCGCCTCCGCAGTGATCGTTGGCAATCCGTTTATTGCCGACGTTGCCCTTTACGATGAGAATACAGTTGTGATTACGGGCAAAAGCTATGGGACTACCAATCTCGTCATTTTGGATCGCAACAGCAAGCCGATTGTTGACGAGACCCTGACTGTCAGGGCGTCCGCAGAGGGTGTGGTCGCGATTTACCGCAAGTCCTTGCGCTCGACCATGTCGTGCCATCCAACCTGCGAGCCAACGATGCGCCTTGGCGATGATCTCAAAACCTTCGAAGGAATTGCGGCCCAGTCTGAATCCAGAAACGCGATGGCTGCAACAGCGGCTGGCGGCACACAATAACGTTGCTGAAATGTGAGCAAACGATGAAGCGGCAGATGGCAGAGCGAACCAGATATATTCCCCGGTTGATGAGATGCTTTCTCAAGGACCGGAAAGGGGCAACAGCAATCGAATTTTCGTTCATCGCCTTGCCCTTCTTTATCCTGGTCTTTGGCATCATCGAAGTCTGCTTTTCGATCTTCGTCAACAGGATGGTCGACAATGCTGTGATCAGCGCCTCCAGGCTGATCCGAACCGGCCAGCACGCGGACATTTCTTCCGTTTCGGATTTCAAAGACAAGATTTGCGGTTTCATGCCGACCTTCATGTGCGACACGGACAGAATTGTTGTCGACGTGGAAAACGTGAATGCCTTTTCCGATGCCGGTTCCACAAACAGCCTCTATGACAGCGACGGCGAGCTGAAAGAAGAAGATGAGCTTTCGTACAACATCGGAGGTTCAAGCAGCATTGTCGTCGTCAAGGTCATCTACAGATGGCCGAGGATGTCGTCGGCACTGAATTTGGCTCTCGGCGACCATGGCACTGAGCAACTCCTGACCTCAACAATGGTGTTTCGCAATGAACCCTGGCAATGATCTCAATCTGAGCCCAGCAAGATTGGACGGCCGCGCTTTCCGGCTCCTTGCGAAACTGCGCCGCAGCGAAGACGGTGTCACCGCAGTCGAGTTTGCGATCATTCTGCCGTTCATGCTTTTCCTGCTGATCGGCATGACGCAATTGGCGGATGCGCTGAATCAGGACCGGAAAGTCAGCCGGATTGCCAACTCCATCGCCGACCTCATCGCGCAGGAAGAAACCCTCACGTCGTCGGATCTCGATTCCCTTCTGGACATTGGTGAGAACATTCTGGACCCTTACCCTTCGACCAATTTGCAGGTGATTGCGGCAAGCGTTTCCTTTGACGCATCTGGAGATGCAACAGTTGACTGGAGCCGTGACTCCAATGGTTCGGAGCCTTGGGCCGAGGGCACGGCCCCGCCCTTCACGCTTCCTGCGACCGTGGCAACTCCGAACACATCCATTGTTGTTGGCCAGACCAACCTTGGATACACACCCAACTTTGTTGGATTTCTGGACTCCCTCTACGGCTGGAGCCCGTCGGCTCTCACCCTGAGTGACACCTACTATCTTGCTCCGCGCATCACAGACACGGTGACCTGCGGCACCTGCTGAGACGCTCCTGGCCTTGACCCGAATGGGGGCAGAAAGGCACCGTAAGAACTCTCCCGTATTTGTATCGTCGTACAATCCGGATACCTTCCAGCTGAATGTTGCGCTGCAAAATTCCGTTTCAGCTTGGGATCCACGACCGATGGCGACAAACAAGACATATGACCAGATTTCCGTAGGGGATACAGCAGAGATCATCCGGGAATGTTCCAGCAATGACCTGCTGGTCTTTGCCCACGCCTCCGGCAATCACAATCCGATCCACCTGCCCGACACCGACTGGACCGGCGACGGCCATGTGGACAAGCCCGTGGCACCGGCCATGTGGGTTGGAGGCCTCGCTTCGGCTGTCCTTGGCAATATTCTTCCCGGCCCGGGAACCGTCTACAAGTCCCAGTCTTTCCGGTTTCTCGGCGGCGCTGCTGTGGGCGACAAGCTGCATGTGCGGGTCACGGTCACAGAAAAGCGGGGGGACAATATTGTTGTCCTGGATCTGAGCGTGGCCCGTGACGGCACCGTCCCCCTGGTGGAGGGCGTAGCGGAAGTGGCCGCCCCGACCGAAACCATTGAATTTGATTCCAGCAACATTCCTGCCCTGCTGGTGCAAAGGCACCGTCACTTCAACCGGATGATCGAGCTGGCCAAGACCTTGCCGGCCCTGCCCACCGCCGTTGCCGCGCCCGATGACCCCAATTCCCTGGAGGGGGCGATCATGGCCGCGCGTGAAGGCCTGATCCGCCCCACCCTGATCGGCGCAAAAGACCGGATCGAACAGGCCGCGAAAGACCTCGGCGAGGATATCGGGGCCTATGAACTGATCGATATCGAAGACGAGATGGAAGCAGCCGGGCGGGCAGTCGCCATGGTGCAGGAAGGCAAGGCAAAAGCGGTGATGAAGGGGCATCTTCACACCGACCACCTGCTGCATAACGTGGTCAAACGCGATGGTGGCCTCAGGACAAAACGGCGGATCAGTCACGTATTTGTCATGGACATTCCCGGCCGCAAGACACCGGTTCTCATTTCCGATGCTGCCATCAACATCACACCCGACCTCAATACCAAGGTCGACATCACCCAGAACGCGATCGACGCTGCCTGCTCACTGGGCCTCGACACGCCGCGCGTCGGCATCCTCTCCGCCATTGAAACCGTCAATCCGGCGATCCCCTCCAGTCTCGATGCGGCGGTTCTGTCGAAGATGGCCGAACGCGGCCAGATCACGGGTGCCATTGTGGATGGCCCGCTGGCCATGGACAACGCCATTGACGTTCAGGCGGCGCGCACGAAGGGCATCACCTCTCTTGTGGCAGGCCATGCGGAGGTTCTGATCGTTCCCAATCTGGAAGCCGGCAACATGCTGGCCAAGGAACTGACGTTCATTGCCCATGCCGAAGCCGCCGGACTTGTGCTCGGCGCGAAGGTGCCGGTGATGCTGACCAGCCGGGCCGATGATGCAAGGGCCCGCCTCGCCTCCTGCGCGCTGGCGCTCCTTTACATGCACTGGCAGGCGACCGGGGCCCCGGCCGGGATACTGGACCGGGAGGCGACCTGACCATGGCACAGGTTATTCTGGTCCTCAATTCCGGGTCGTCTTCCATCAAGTTCACACTCTATGCAGGCCCGGCTGTGCAGCTGGCCGGGCAGATTTCCGGCCTTGGCACCAAGCCGCAGATGACGCTGACATCAAAGGGGACGGGAACCCGGATCGACCGTGCCTTGACCGGCAGCGAAGGCCAAAGCCATAGCAGCGCCCTGGCCGCACTCCTGCCGGTGCTGGAGGCTGAACTGGCCGGACAGACAGTCGATGCGGTCGGGCACCGGGTGGTGCATGGCGGCACGGCCCACACCGCGCCGTTAAAGATCACGGATGCGCTTCTTGAAGACCTGAAAACGCTGGAGCCACTTGCTCCTTTGCACCAACCTCACAATCTGGCCGGGATCGAAGCGGCCCGGGCCGCCTTCCCGGACGCCTTGCAGACCGCCTGTTTCGACACGGCGTTTCACCGTTCACACCCCTGGGTGAACGACACCTTTGCCCTGCCCCGCTCCCTCTATGAGGAAGGTGTGCGCCGCTACGGCTTTCATGGCCTGTCCTATGAATATATCTGCAGCTATCTGAACCGGACGGCGCCGGACCTTTCTGCCGGCCGGCTGGTTGTGGCCCATCTGGGCAATGGCGCGTCCATGTGCGCGATCCGCAACGGTCAGAGCATCGGCTCCACAATGGGCTTTACTGCCGTCGACGGCCTGCCCATGGGCACGCGGTGCGGTCAGCTGGATCCGGGGGTTGTGCTTTACCTGCTGACCACAAAGGGCCTGTCCACGGATGAGGTTTCGGATCTGCTTTACAAACAATCCGGTTTGAAGGGCCTGTCCGGCATCAGTCAGGACATGCGCGCCTTGAGCGAAAGCGATGATCCCCGGGCAGCAGAGGCCATCGACTATTTTGTTTTCCGGATCCGAAGGGAACTGGGCGCCATGGCCGCAGTGCTTGGCGGTCTTGATACGATTGTCTTTACCGGCGGCATCGGTGAGAACGCCGCACTGATCCGCTCAAAGGTCTGTGACAATCAGGACTGGCTGGGCCTTGCCATCGATGAGACGAAAAACGCGGCACGGGCCGAGGACATTTCAGCAGACGGCTCGCGCATCAAGGTGCTGGTCATTCCGACCAATGAGGAAGAAATGATCCGCCGCCATACGCAGGCCCTGATGCAAGCGGCGGCCTGATACCACGTGCAATTGATCATGACCTATTTGGCCGCTCTTGGTATGACGCTTCTCTTGCTCGCCGCCAAACAGCGGCAGGCCAATCAAAAACCTGCCCGTTTGGGCCCCACACATCAGGGTTTGCTGGACGCCTCCAGCAGACCTGCATAAGTATCTTCAAAAGTTCTCAGAACCGGCCGGTAATCGGCATGGACCACCGGCTCAAAACCGCCCGGCAGATCCGGCTCGATCGCCAGATAGGCATCCGGGGCCTCGCGCCGCAGATCCATCAACCCGGCTCTCAGCCTGCGCTTCAGCTCGTCTGGCAAATTCTTGGAGATGCTGTGGGCGGAATAGGGAATGGGGGCAGACCGCCAGACAATCTCCAGATCCTTGAAGCCCTTGCCACCGGAAATGTAAAAATCGTTCAGCGTACCCGCTGTAAAGCCGTTCTTGGCTTCTCCCGCGAGGCTCGACCAGCCGAGCGTTGCTTGAACACGCCCGTCCATCAGGGCTTTTACCCCTTCCAGCGGGTTCTGCACCTCCACAAGAGCCTGAAAATGCGACCGGACGTCGATCCCATCGGCTGCCAGATTGGCCAGCGGCACCCGGTAGGCGGCAACCGCCTGGGCACTGCCAACGGCGAGCCGGGTGCCTTTCAGATCTTCAAGCGCGCCCTTGCCCTCGTCCTTGCGTGCAATCAGAACCGCATAGAAGCGGGCCGGGAAATCATCCGGCCCAGCGGTCACCAGGGGTTCGACGCAATGGCACAGCCGGTCGGCAGCCGCATATGCTGAGGGAGACAGACGCACATAATCGATCTTGCCCTTGGCAAGCCCGTCCACCGCGTCTCCCAGTGTCGTCATCAGGAAGAGGTCCACGGGAAGATCGGCAATCTCCTCCAGAGCCTGGCGGAAAGGCTCCACCCGCTCGCGGGCGGTTTCATCAGAAGCGACAACCACCCCGAGCCGCAACCGGTCCGGCATTGTCTCCAGATTGGCGGCAGAGGCGGCTCCGGGTATGAAGATCAAGACCAGAAGCAGCACAAACAGGTTCGCACGAAAGATCAGCAAAGCCACAGTTCCGTCATAACACTCTGATTAATATAAAAGATTATAGCCCGCCCAACGAAACACTTCTCATCAAAACAGGTTCCCCACATGAGCAACCCTATCACGAACGTTGTCTTCGATATAGGCAATGTCCTTATCGAATGGAATCCGGAAATTCTCTATGAACGTCTCATTCCCGACGATGTGGAGCGCAAAACGTTTCTTGAGACCGTGTGTACCTATGACTGGAACCTGCAACAGGATCTTGGCCGCACCTGGAAAGACGCCGTCGACACCCTGAGCGCGGCCCATCCGGACAAGGCCGGCCTGATTGCCGCCTATTCGGAGCGCTGGCACGAGATGGTTCCAGGCGAAGTCCCGGGCACGCGGAGCCTGCTTGACACCCTCAAGGACAAAGGGATTCCCCTTTATGCCATCACGAATTTTTCGGCTGAAAAATTCGCCGAGGCGATCGAGCGGTTTCCGTTCCTGGCAACCAGCTTTCTGGATACGGTTGTCTCCGCGCATGAGCAGCTGGTCAAACCGGATCTGCGCATCTATGAGGTGCTTTTCAACCGCAACACACTGGATGCCGCCAGTTGCCTCTTCATTGACGATTCCCTTGCCAATGTTGAAGCCGCCAGAAAAACCGGCATGACCGCCCATCACTTCAAGGGAGCTGAGGGCCTCCAGCAGGATCTTCAGCGGCTCGGACTGCTGTGAAGCTGTTGAGGCGCGGCGGGATCTGCAGAATGTGCCGTGGTGCACATCGCGTTTCATCAGATGCGCCTCTCGCTGCCTGACCTCAGAAAGTTCAACACGAACAGCAAAAACGGTTTGAACCCGGGGGAACGCTGCTCTGTCTAGCGCATCGGGCGATAAGTCCGATATTCCAGTGTGTTCCGAAAAAACTTCAGAGTCAGGAGAGTGACTAGCCAGCCTATGTTTCTAGTGTGGTTTTCGGAACTGAAACACGGCATGCCGCGCGCTGCACAAATGGAGGCGTCTTTCAATTCCACCGCACTAGGTGTGGTTTCTGATCAGGTTGTTCCGTTGAGGACCTGAAGTGGCGTTTTGCCGTTGATGCCCATGTGTGTGCGTTTTGTGTTGTACCAGTCA
>NZ_JBSWYH010000034.1:0-51862 GCF_056161025.1 Roseibium sp. AWQ4_254 | reverse complement strand
CTGCTGGCAGCGACTTCGAAGACAACCGTGGACCTGGTGAGGAGGCAACAGGGCTTGGGACTTGACTGTGAGGCCGGAATTAGACAACCAACCTGAATAGATAGAAACCCATCTGATGGCGCTGGTCCGGCCCGCCGGACTGCGTTGCGCCGCTTGAACGGCCAAAAAGGCCGTGCTGCGCAACGCGCCTTGCCGGCCAATCCGGACCAGCGCCATCAGATGGGTTTCTATCTATTCAGGTTGGTATCAGAGCAGGCTGGGGGGCTTTGGCGCCTCAGCCGGCCGTGTCGTTTGAGAGCGGTGGCTGGAACTGCCAGCCCATGTCCCAGGGAAAATAGATCCAGGTGTCCTGGGAGACTTCGGTGATGAACGTGTCGACCATCGGAACACCGACCGGCTTGGCATAGACGGTTGCGAAATGCGCCTTGGGCAGCATTTCGCGCACGACCTTCATGGTTTTGCCGGTGTCGACCAGATCATCAATCACCAGGACGCCGCTGCCGTCTCCGTCTTCCAGATCGACCACTTTCGGGTCTATCGGCTTGATGACCTTCAACTGGCCCTGATTTTCATAATCATGATAGGAGGCGATGCACACGGTCTCGATGGTGCGGATGCCCAGTTCCCGGGCCACGATACCGGCTGGAACCAGTCCGCCTCTGGTGATGCAGACGATGGCTTTCCATTCGCCTTCACTGGACAAGCGCCAGGCCAGGGCGCGGGAGTCGCGGTGAAACATGTCCCAGGATACGGGGAACGCTTTGTTTTGTGCGGGATTTTCCATTTTTGTCTCGCTTTTAAGATCCCAGTAGCTCTGCAACGGCTGCAGCCACATCCTGCGCTGTGGCCTTCAATTCGGCTGCGTCGCGGCACCGGATAACAATCTGTGTCGTGAATTTTCCATCGGTTGCATTCGGGTAGGACCCGATGAGGGTGTCCGGATGCGCGTCCTGAATGGCGGCCAGTCTGTCGGCAATCCGGCTTTCCGGCAGTTCCGCCGGTACGGTTTCGGAGAGCATTTTCCGGCCCGTTTTCAGCGTCGGCGCGATGGCGTCCATCATGGCCTGCATGATGGAGGGCACACCGGCCATGACATGCACATTGCCAATCCGGAACCCGGGCGCCTTGGAGACCTTGTTCTCGATCAGGTCCGCGCCTTCGGGAATACGCGCCATACGCTGACGGGCCGGTGTGAACTGTCCCGGAGCATAATGCTGTTCCAGGATTGCAACGGCACGCGGGTCCAGATTAAGCGGTACCTGAAAGGCTGCCGCGATGCTCTCGGCTGTGATGTCATCATGGGTGGGGCCGATCCCGCCGGAGGTGAAGACATAGTCATAGCGGGTGCGCAAGGTGTTGACCGCTGCCACGATGTCGTCCTGATCGTCCGCAACCACCCGGACTTCCTTCAGGTCGATCCCAAGCGCGGTCAGATAATCGGCGGCAAAGCCGACATTCTTGTCCTTGGTCCGGCCGGACAGGATTTCATCGCCGATGACCAGAAACGCAGCGGTTACAACGTCATCTGCCTTCTGTCCGGTCATCGTAGCGCTCCTTGAAAACGGGATGGGGATTGGCTTTATCCCAGCTTTCCGTTCAGCTCAAGCAAAAGAGGGCTCACGCGCCGGGCGTCCAGCCATAAATGTCGTCAAAGCGGGCGGCCAGCTGCTCAGGCGATGACAGGCGCAAAACCGTGTCCCGGGCAAAGGCCATTGGGCCCGAATAATGGAAGACCTTCGCGTTGCGGTGCGAGATCCCCTGCACAAAGCTGGCCCTTGGTTTGCGCTCGCGTTCATAGGCTCTGAGCGCGGAGGCAATGTTGCTGACGTTCCTGGGCAGGTGGCGGGCCAGAATGGCGGCATCTTCAATCGCCATGGCCGCGCCCTGAGCCATGAAGGGCAGCATCGCGTGGGCAGCATCGCCCAGAACGGCCACATGCCCGTGGGACCAGGGGCCCGAGGCGTCCACGCCGCACAGTGCCCATTTCAGCCACTGGTCCGGCGTGTTCAGAAGGTTCCGGACAGCGGCAGGCCAGGCGCGGAAGCTTTTCAAGAGGTCTTCCTTATCCGCCTCAGCGGACCATGTCTCCTCGGCCCAGTCTTCCCTGGCCAGCGCGACAATGTTAAACGCCTGGCCGCCCTTAATCGGGTAATGCACAAGATGGCTGTCCCTGTGCAGCCAGAGGCCGCTGTCCCCATGGAACATCTTGTCCACCTGATCGATGGGCACGGTTGCCCGGTAGGCGGCCAGACCGCTGAAGCGGGCATTGGTGTGTCCGGGGATCTGGCGTCTTGTCTTTGACCAGACCCCATCGGCCCCGATGAGCGCCTTTGCCGGCTGTGTCCGTGTGTCTTTACCCTGCCGGTAGACGCAGACCAGATCGTCATAGGGCGAGGCGGTCAGGTCCTGAACCTCACTTGCCAGCCGGATGCTGATCCTCTCGGTCTCAAGGGCCGTTTCAAGCAATTCCCTTTGCAGATCCGCCCGGTGGATGACCCAGAACGGGTACCCGTGCCGCTCCCTGATATAAGAGCCGAACGCCACCCGGGCGAGTTTCCCTCCCGTATGGCCAGACCAGATCTGCAGATTGTCCGGCGCATAGGCGTGGGGTTCCAGCCTGTCCAGCACGCCGAGCTCCGCCAAAATGGCGCAGGCATTGGGAGAGAGCTGAAGCCCTGCGCCGACTTCCGAGATCTCGTTAGCGCGTTCCAAAAGCAGGATTTCATGTCCCTCATGCGCCAGGGCGAGGGCTGCGGTCAAGCCGCCAATACCGCCCCCGGCAATGACGATGGGGCGGTCGGTCTCAGTGTGGTCAGCCATGAAAGGGCTCTTGCGGGAAGGCTTTTGGGGAGGTCCGGCGTCAGGCTCAAGCCGCTTCCGGGGTCCAGGCGCAATCGTCCGGCGACGATTCCGTGGCCTTCAGGGTTGAGTCGAATTTGTAGAGGGTGGAGCAATACGGGCAGACGATCTCATTTTCCGTCCCCATGTCCAGAAAGATATGTGGATGATCGAACGGAGGCCGTGCGCCGATGCACATGAATTCCCGCGCACCGACCGCGACAGAATCGTGTCCGCTCGTGTTTTGGAAATGCGGGACAACCTGATCCGCCATGGTCTCATACCTCTTTGAGCGAAGGAGAACGGGAAGGCTTTTGCGATAGCAAATTTCGCGCCTGTGATCCATGAGGAAATTGAGCCGCGCCGCCAAATACCCTGCGGTTCTCCGCCGCATGGGCGCCGGCGCTCAGGCTTTTCGGCTTTGCCAAGCCCGGCCAAACCTTTTACTGTGATACAGAACTTATATTCCCTTTACGTAAAGGTTATCTCCTTTCCATGCCATATGCAGACATTGAAGGCGTCAAAATCGCGTATCTCGACGAGGGGCAGGGCGATCCGGTCCTGCTCATTCACGGCTTCGCCTCCAACAAACAGGTCAATTGGGTCAATACCGGCTGGGTCGATCTTCTGGTCAAGGATGGCCGGCGCGTGATTGCACTGGACAATAGGGGGCATGGAGAGAGCCAGGCCTTTCATGACCCGGCCGCCTATGGAGCGCCGGTGATGGCCGAAGATGCACGCGGCTTGCTGGATCATCTGGAAATCGGAACGGCGGATGTCATGGGCTATTCCATGGGTGCCCGGATCTCCGCGTTTCTGACGCTGAACCACCCGGGCCGGGTGCGCAAGGCGGTCTATAGCGGGCTGGGCTATGGCATGATTTCAGGCGTGGGCGATCCAGAGCCGATTGCCGCAGCTCTGGAGGCCGAGCGGCTGCAGGATGTGACGGATCGCACCGGCCGGGCGTTCCGCGCGTTTGCCGAGCAGACCGGCTCCGACCGGCTCGCGCTGGCTGCCTGTATGCGCTCCTCCCGCCAGAAAATCAGCGAAGAGGATGTGGCCCGGATCACGCGGCCGGTTCTGGTGGCGGTCGGCACCAAGGACGATATTGCCGGATCGCCTCAGAAATTGGCCGATCTGATCCCGGGGGCCGAAGTGCTCGACATTCCGGGCCGGGATCACATGGTTGCGGTGGGTGACAAGGTTCACAAACAGGGGGTCCTGGCGTTTTTGAACGCCTGAGGGTCAGCGCTGAAAAGGCCGGGGCGCCTGCCGCGTCCCGGTCCTGCGAAGGAGAGCCTGCGCAGGAGTTTTCGGGAGGGTGCATGGAGCCGAAACGGGTTAATTTTGAAGGGGCGGAACAGAACCGGCTGATTGCGGACCGGTATGGGCAGGGCACGCAGCCGGTGGTTTTGCTCCATGGCGGTGGCCAGACCCGCCATTCCTGGGAGATGGCCGCCCGCCGGATCGCAGCCCTCGGGCATCCCGTCTATGCCATCGACCAGCGCGGTCATGGGGAAAGCAGTTGGGTGCCGTCCGGCAATTACGGGTTTGAAGCCTTTGCGGCGGATCTGTGCGCCGTCACCCGGCAAGTGGTTGCGCTTCACCGGGCAAAGCCGGTTGTTGTCGGTGCGTCTCTTGGCGGGTTTGCCGGGATGCTGGCGGAAGGGCGCCATCAGCCCGGTGGCTTTGCCGCTCTGGTCCTGGTGGACATAACCCCCCGTGTCGACATGGGCGGGGTTGGCAAAATCATCGGCTTCATGGGCGACCGGGTGGAAGAGGGCTTTGCCGATGTGGAAGAGGCTGCCGACGCCATTTCCCGGTATCTGCCGGGCCGGGCCCGGCCAAAGGACCTGTCAGGCCTGACGAAAAACCTGCGTCTGCACGAGGATGGCCGCTACCGCTGGCATTGGGACCCGGCGTTTTTAAAGTCGCGCCAGCACCGGGAGCCGGCCGTTGCCGAGGCGGTGCAGCAAGACCTTCTGGCCGCTGCGGCCCGCCTTGCCCTGCCGGTGATGCTGATCAGGGGGCGGAATTCGGAACTTGTCTCCATGGACCATGTGGAGGAGTTTCTGAGCCTCGTTCCAACGGCGCAGTTCACCGATATTCAGGATGCCGGGCATATGGTTGCGGGAGACCGAAATGATGTGTTTGCGGACGCCGTCGAGACGTTTCTGGCTAGATTGCCTGCCGCTGCTGAAGGGGTCTAGAGAAAGGCGCGTTTCAGTCAATTTTCCTTTCGCTGCCTGTCATCAGAGCTTTCCGCGCAAAAGACACGCTGATTTGAAACCGGATCAGCGTGCCGCGATTTAATTCATTTAAACAATATCTTTTCTCTGATTTTTGAGAAGTAAGTTTAATCTCGGCGGTGGAGCAGCCTTCACTGGCCGGTGAAGACCGGGGGTCTTTTGTCCAGAAAGGCCCGGCAGCCCTCCCGATAGTCAGAGCTGTCAATGCATTGTGTGGCGGCCTCACGGTGCTGGCTGAGATCCTTTTCCGCTGCAGGCCCGCTCAGGTCGTTCACGCAGGCTTTGGCCGCGCGGATGGACAGGGGCGCGTTGGCGCTGATCGCGCCGCACAGGGACTGAAGACGGCTGGCAAGGGTGTCCGGCTCGCTGATCTCGTCAACCAGGCCCATCTGGATGGCTGCCTCAGCGGTGATCCGCCCGGCTGTGAACAAAAGGCGTTTGGCGGCTGAGGGCGACACGGTTTCAAGAAGATCGGACAAGGCTTCAGGCGGATAGGCCAGGCCCAGCCGTGCCGCCGGAATGCCGAAAACGGCCGTCCGTGATGCAAGGCGGATGTCGCAGGCCAGGGCGACGCCAAGCCCACCGCCCAGGCAGGGACCTTCAATGGCCGCAATCACCGGCATGGGCAGAGATTTCAGGGCGGCAAAGGCCTGCACATTGATAGCATCATAGGCCGCGGCTGCGTCCGGGGTTGCCCGGGTGTCCTCAAATTCGGCAATGTCGGCTCCGGCGCAAAAGCTCTCCCCGCCGGAGCCCCTGACCACGCAGACGCGGATCTGCGGATCTGCGGATCTGCAGCGATCTGCGCAGCGAGGCCCGGAAGGCGCTTCCAGGCGGCCAGGGAAAGAGCGTTTTTCCGCTTCGGCGCGTTCAGGATCACTTCGGCAACGGGGCCGGTTTTCCTCAGAAGCGGATTGTCCTGGAGCATATCCGTGTCACCGGACTGGGGCATGGGGGAAAACTTTCGGCTGGTATTAACGTTTCAGCTTTCATAACAGGCCTTCATATCTGATATCAGCAAGTTTTATTTGGGAATGTAAGGCGGTCGTCCTATTTTAGGGAAACGTTTTGACGGCTTGAAAAGGAGACAGGCCATGTCGGCACCGAAGACACAACCCGGTGTGGAGCGCGTTCCGACCCATGATCCGGTCTGGACCAAGCTGCGCGAGGAAGCACAGCAGATGGTGACACAGGAACCGGCACTGTCGTCCTTTGTCTATGAGACCGTTCTCAACCACGACAGTCTGGAAGAGGCGGTGCTGCACAGGCTGGGCGACCGGCTCGGCCGGGATGTCGTCTCGGCCTCGCTGATCCGGCAGACCTATCTTGAGGCTCTGGCCGACGAGCCGGAGCTGGCCAAGATCTTCCGGGTTGATATTGTGGCCGTCTATGATCGTGATCCGGCTTGCTTCCGTTACCTGGAGCCGGTGCTCTATTTCAAGGGATTTCATGGGCTTCAGACCCACCGGCTGGCCCATTGGCTGTGGCGCAAAGGGCGCAAGGATTTTGCCCTTTATCTGCAAAGCCGGGCCTCGGAAGTGTTCCAGATCGATATTCATCCGGCCGTTCCGGTCGGACGCGGCATTTTCATTGACCATGGCACCGGCATTGTTGTTGGCGGCACTGCCGTGATCGGGGATGATGTGTCGATCCTGCAGGGCGTCACGCTTGGCGGCACCGGCAAGGAAGACGGTGACCGGCATCCGAAGATCCGCCATGGTGTTCTGATCGGGGCGGGGGCGAAAGTGCTTGGTAATCTGGAGATCGGCCATTGCTCACGCATCGCCGCCGGTTCCGTTGTGCTGTCCGACGTTCCAGTCAATACCACCGTTGCCGGGGTTCCGGCCAAGATTGTCGGCAAAGCCGGGTGTTCGGAACCGGCCCGCAGCATGAACCAGTTGCTTGGTCAGGAGTGAGGCCTGACCGGCAAATATGTCTTTATTCGGTCAAACCGCGCGCTCCTGCGGCTTTTGCAGGGGCACTGAGGAAGCCGGGGAAAGCCTTCCGAAAGGGTTTTGGCATTTGGGGCTGGTCTTATAGGGTCCGCGCGACTAAATAGCAGACGGCATAGACAAGGAGAGCGCCGTGAACCCTGATGAAATCCGCAAGATCGAAGCTTACTTGCGTTCGAAATTCGAGCTGCAGAGCCTTCAGGTGCGCGCACGTCCGCGCAAGGATGATTCCGCTGAAGTCTATATCGGTGAAGAATTTATCGGTGTGATTTTCCGCGACGATGAGGACGAGGACCTGAGCTGGAATTTCCAGATGGCCATTCTGGAAATCGACCTCGACGACGTCTGAGCCTTAAGGACAGATTGAAAACGCGTCAGGCGGCTTCTTCCGAGGCCGCCTTTTTGCTGTGCGCTGGATTGTGGCTCAGTCAGCTTTTGCGGAACGAGGCGATCTTGTGCAGGACCGCCTTGTCGATGGTCCGCCATTCTGCAAGCAGGGCTTGGTCGAACCGGTATCGGAGTTCTAGCCCGGATGCCAGAACGATGGCCCTGTGGCAGAGTGTCTGTCTGCTGGTCCGGTCTTTCCGGCACCGGGCGATAAAGCCGTTATTGTGCGCAGGGTCATAGACAATCAGATCCCTGTTTCGGGCCCCCTTGCCGGACAGGCGCAGCATTTTCAGTCCGTTCGGTCCGCTCAAGACGCCGCTGCGCGCCAGCCGCCGGTAAAACGGGTCGAGCCGTGCCCGCATGCTTTCCCGCCCGGGGCTGAATTCCAGCTCCACAACAACAGGCAGGGCGGCTTTGCCAGTGGCTTCTGCATCGCTGCCGGGCCCCGCAGGCATCAGATTGGGCCAGGTCATGGCAAGTGTTACTGCTGAGAAGGCGGCACGGTCCTGGAGGACCTTGGCCCTTTGGCGCTCAGTGGACAGATAAGCTGGCGGCAGTTCAAAGGCGGTGCGGCCCACGGTCAGCGAAACAGGACCGTTTCGTTGGCTGGCGGCCGCATAGGCCTGCCAGGAGCTGTTCCAGTGGCTGGTGCGCTCGGCGATATGGGCCGCGCCCAATGCCAGCATGGCCAGGGACAGGATCGTGAACCGGCGGGTGTTGATACTGGTGGTTGGCAGGGACAGGGGGATCATGGCGTCCCCTTCTGCAGCGCAAATGCGCAGAATTGGGACCCGCTGTGCCGAAACGGGACATGTGTTCCGTTCAAGGAGACCCATGAAGACAGCAAATCTGGCGCGAATCTTAAGTTTTTGCCCATTAGCCCATCCGGCACAGTCTTTGCGTAGGACTGTTTAAAGATTGTTAATCACTTTCTCAGTGTGATCGTTAATAAGAGGTTAACAGCCGTGGTCTTCGATCTACTTCTCGTTGGATATATTGCGAGCGCAGGCTTCGTTGCCGCAGGCGTTCTTGGCAGCCTTTACCAGCTTGTCACCAAGCAGCCTCCGAAATTTTCCTTTTCAGGAGAAAACCTTCTGGCGTTTCTGGCCGAAATATTCCTGTGCGTGTTTGCCGGGCCGTTCATCATCATGCGCAATGCTATCCGGGGGCGCCGGATCGAAGGGCGCCCGCTGGGCTGGCTGGTTGCTTCGTCCACGATCGCGGGCATGTGGAGCATGTGTTCCGGCATTCTGGTGATGAATGTCGCTCTGGTTGTTGCCGGATATTCCTGACAGGCACGAGCGTTTTCAGGTCATTAAGGGGGCGTTGCCGGTGGCCTTGGCGGGCAGTGCACCCGTTTTCGTCTGTCAGAACCAAACGAGCGTTTCACCGGGCGGACGGAATGGGTCATCATGGAAGGCAGAATCAAGTCTCCTTGCCATGAGGGATCTCCATGCCGATTTTTTCGCTTGAAGGCCGCAAGGCCGTTTTTCCAGACAGCGGTGCTTTCTGGGTCGCTCCGACTGCCACTTTGATCGGAGATGTCCGGTTGGAAGAAGAGGCAAGTGTCTGGTTCGGAGCGGTTTTGAGAGGGGACAATGAGCCCCTGATCATCGGCGCCCGTTCAAATGTCCAGGATGGCTGCGTCTTTCACACGGATATGGGGTTCCCGCTGACCATCGGGGCTGATTGCACCATCGGGCACAAGGCGATTTTGCACGGCTGCACCATCAAGGCGAATTCCCTGATCGGCATGGGGGCGACGGTGTTGAATGGGGCGGTGATCGGCTCAAACTGCATCATCGGGGCGAACGCCCTTATTCCTGAGGGCAAGGCTATTCCGGACAATTCCCTTGTGGTTGGTGTGCCTGGCAAGGTTGTGCGCAGCCTGCCGCCGGAATCGGCCGAAACGATCCGCAAGTCCGCTGAAGGATATGTGCGCAATTGGCACCGCTACGCTGCTGGGCTGGCAGAGGGTGGCCCGGCTTGAAGGCAGGTCTTCAAAGCTGCCCACCGGAACAGCTCACAGTTCGGGAAAAGTCGGGAACCGGCCCATGCGGGGGGCAGGACCGGTTCCCTGGATCCGGCCGTGGTAGGGATGGGGAGGGTGGGGACGCGACCGGATCGTCCTGACGGCCCCCGAAGGGACCGATCCCTATCCTAGTGGGACACGCTGCTGACAGTTGTAACGCGCGTGTCGGAAATCCCCGTCCACTTGACGGGAGAGGTGGCGGACTGGCGTTTGATGTAGCGGTACGGGGTGGAGTACCAGGGCAGGACCGCCTGAATCTGATTGTCCAGGATCATGTCGCCGAGATCCGTGCGGACCGTCAGGACAGCATGGCCGGAATTTTGAACATCCTTGGCAACGGTGATCAAAAGGGCGCTGCGCGGCCAGCCTGCTTCCATCAGGACACGCTGCTTTTCAAGGACATATTCTTCGCAATCGCCATAACCGTTGACCGGGTAGGTCCAGTGTTCGACCTTGCCGAAGAGATCATCGTCGGTCATCGGACGGATCCGCCGGTTCACTTCCGCGTTGATCGCGATCAACTGGTTCCAGCGGTCTTCGTTCAACTTCACCACCACCGGCTGATACTGGTCATGCGGACAGGCCCAGGCATAGTCGTGGCAGAATTGCTTGTAGCCGATCGGCGCTTTGACAGCTTTATTCATGTCCATGAACCGGCCGGTATCGGCCAAGGCGGACGCAGCTGTGAAAGTGCCGCTTATGGCGATAACTGATGCGAAGAGAAGCTTTTCAAGTAGTTTCATCGTAACGCCCTCCCCAAGGCTGAGGCTACGATGACGTATTGCTTTTTACTTCCTGAAAATCTTCGAAGTAAAAAACTATTTATACTTTAATCTAATTCGATTTTTATTTTAGTAAAATGAAATTCTCTTTTTAGGAAATCTTGAATCGAATTTTCCTAAAATTTTATCGATCCTCTGGAAGGTGTTGACATCATTGCTGAAATGGTTGGTTTGGGGCGCTTTTACAGGTGGCCGCGCAGAGGCCGCTCGGTGGTTTGGGGGGGGGGAATCACGTGGTCTTTGCCGGATTCAAGGGGCAAGAAAAATGCAAGATCAGGCAAAAAAAGAATGGGAATGGGGTGTCTTGAGAAGACTGCGGGAGCGGGCCCCGCTCTCAGGCCGAAACCCGTTGCCGGACGCCATTGTGTCTTTTGACAGAGGTGCTGTTGCTTTCTTTCCTGGCAGCTTTCTGAAGGGGATGCCGGAAGAAGCGTGGCTCAGGCATGGCCGCGTTTAACCGCTCAGGGGCGGGGTCCTGGTGGCTGACTGGAATGGGAAAGAAAGGCGTGATGTCAGGGAGCTGAGATATGCGCCTCGAGCAGCTCGCGGTTCTGGACTGCGGCAAACTCGACCGCGATCCCTCCTTCGATGCGGCGGATCACACGAGCCTGCATCTTGCCGAGCGTGATTGGGGCGCCCATTTCCGGGATGATGTCGGTTGCAAGCGCGGCGCCAGACAGGGACACGTCGATAATGCGGCAGACATGTTCCGACCCGTCGGGCAGAACCATCCGGGTCATCGGGTTCTTCGGCACAAAACGGTCGTGGCGGCGGTCTTCAGGAAGGTTCAGCTCATCCCGGTTGGCAAGCCAGGTCAGTACATTGGCGATTTTGTCCCGCTTGCGCGCGGTGTTGCGAAGCTCCACCGCAAAGCCGCCGTCAATCGCGCGGGAGATGCGGCCTTCCACACGGCTGAGGTGGTCCAGATAAGCAACCACACGTTCACCGACCCGGCCCTCGACGGGCGTGATCATGGCCATGCCGCCCGGGGACATGTCGATCACCTGGCAGGGATATTCCCTCCGGTCTTCCAGCATGAAGCGGCCCAGTATATCCACCTGAACACGCTGGTGTTTCCGGCGGTCCGTGACTTGAAGCGGCTTGCTTCCTTCTGGTGCTGTTGCCAATCCGGCGTCCATGCCTGCTCTATCCAAACAGTGTGTCTCGCACCACCCCTGGCCGAAACCGAATCCCTAACATCTGCGTCCACTCTAGGGAGCTGGGGTTAACGATGTGTAAGAATAGCTGTGCAGAAAAGATCTTTCTGCCACAAAAAAACAGTTTGCACTTTATTGAGGCACAGAAACAGCCAGCATGGCCGGCCCGTTCTACAAAGTGGAACGGCAGAAACGGGATGCTTTGTTTGACGGAAGAAGTTTCACACCGATGAATTTATTACGCGAAAACAAACTCCTAAAGAAAAAAGACCCGGGCGGACCCGGGTCTTTTGTGTGAAGCAAAACGGAGACTTTCAGCGGTGGTCCAGGCTGCTGGTTCAGGCCTTGCCGCCGCTATAGACGGTCAGGTGGCCGACCTTGCGTTCCGCCCCCTGGGGCAGCGGCGGGGTCGGCATGGCCATGCCTTCCGCAGTGTAGCGGGGCAGAACAGGGTTAACCGCTACGCCTGTGTCGGCAAATGCGGGCCGCTCGTCCGGCCAGACCAGACGCAGGCTGGTAATGGACTGGTTCAGGATGGGATGGAGCCCTAGCCAATAGGGTTTGTCCATGGGGGTGCAGCAGCCGAGAATCCGGATGCGGCCTTCGCCCGGCACGTTCAACGGGACCAGAAGCATTTCCATGGGCAGAAGCTGGCCCCGCTCGGTATGGCCGTTCACACCGATCACAGCGGCGGCCGCATCTTCGGAAATGGCAGCGATCAGGCTTTCCAGCGCTTCCCGGTCTTTGGTGCTCCAGCCGCGCAAAAAATTGCGCCCTTTCAGTTCCCGGCAATGGGCCGAGCAGAGCCGCGTGCCGGCCAGGCGGTAGCGGACATCCTGCGGCCCGTTGGTCTCCAGAATGAACGTGTCGCCCAGGAGACCCCGGATTTCGCCGGGGTCAACTTCACTGCGGTTGGGGGCCGGGCGGGCACCGCGCAGGTTGTCCCAGTAAGAATAAAGAGTTTGCGTTACACCATGTTTCATCTTGCTTCGCCTCGTCGCCTTCAAGCGTCCCTTGTTCCGTCTCAAGACAGAAGCTGTATCAATTCGGGACGTTTATCCGTTTCAGCTTCTTTTTGCCCTTAGCAAAGCAGGGGGCGTGCCAACCCCTTGAAGTCACCGGCAGATTAATTTCTGCAGTTTGTTAGGGTTAACGAAAGGTGAGGCTTGTTTTGTTGCGCCTTGGCTGGCAGCTTAACATTCTGTTCACGATGTTTGGGTGGCGCGGGGGCGTCAGACCACTGGGCAGCAGAAGAAAAGGCTGAAACGCCTGATGTGCTGCCTTTTGAGCCCGGATATCACCGGAGGGGACCCGAGACGGACGTGTGGGGACGCGGCTGGAAACCGGGGGGCAAAAGGCGCCGGTATCGCTACGATACCGGCGCTTTTTTTGGAGTATGACGAGTGTGTCCAGACCGACATCCCGGCCGCAGAGAGGGCCGATGATGCGTTCTTCGGTTGGGGGGGAGACAGCTTTCTCTTGTCTTTACGTTCCTGGCTCACCAGTTCTTTTACGAATTGCTCCTTAAAGTGTCCACGCGGGCTGTCTTCCGGCTGTCCACCCTTGTTTTGTCCGATAGCTGGCTTAGAAGAGGGGGACTGTCTGCCGGACCAGAGCGGTCCGGGAGGGGCTGGGAAAAGGCCGAGGGCTCATGAACGTCTATAAATTCGATGAAGAACGCAGCCGGCGTGAGCAGGCCGAAAAACAGCAGGCCCGCAAGCAAAGCGGTCCACCCGCGCTCAATCTGCCGGATGTCATCGTCTGGCTGGGCGGCGTGCTGATTGCCATTCACCTTGTCAGGACCTTCCTGTTGCCGGTGGCTTGGGACAATCAGATCCTGTTCCAGTTTGGCTTCTGGCCGGTGAAATACACGGTTTTCGGCAGTCTGCCCCTGTCTCAAATGGCGTCAAGCCTCTGGGCGTTCCTGACCTATTCGCTGCTTCATGGCGGGGCGGCCCACATTATTTTCAACCTGCTCTGGATGGCGATTTTCGGAAGTGCGGTGGCACGCCGGTTCGGGGCGGCCCGGTTTCTGGTTTTTTCGGCCCTGTGTTCGGTGGGCGGGGCCTTTGCCCATCTGGCCACCCATTGGGGGGAAACCACGCCGATGATCGGCGCGTCGGCGGCCATTTCCGGCCAGATGGCAGCCGCCATCCGCTTTGTCTTTGAGCTGGGAGGGCCGCTCGGTGCGTTCCGCCGGTCAGATCAGGGGGCGTATATGGTTCCCGCGCAGCCCCTTGCGGAATGTTTCCGCAATCAGCAGGTGCTTGTCTTTGTCGCGGTCTGGTTTGGTCTCAATCTCTTTTTCGGCCTGATGAGCGGGCCGGTTGCCGGTCAGCCGGCCAGTGTGGCCTGGCAGGCCCATATCGGCGGCTTTGTCGCAGGCCTCGCCCTGTTTCCCCTCCTGGACCCGGTGCCTCAGCGCAGGCCCTGAGGCGCTGGTATACCAGAGACGCATGCAAGACGTGTTGGGCGGGGAGTTTGCGGCACCGGCTTTTAATGCCATGATGCGGATTGCCCGCAGATGCGGGTTTCATGATGCCATGGGAGGAGTTGGTACATGACCGTTGCAGCCATTTTGCATGGGAAGGGCCACGAGACGATCACAGCGCGCAGCGACACCGTTCTGAGCGATGTGTGCGAAACTTTGGCGAAATACAAGATCGGAGCTGTCGTGGTGTGTTCACCCGACAGAGCCATTGAAGGGATCGTGTCGGAGCGGGATATTGTCCGGGCGATCGGCACCCAGGGGCCGTCTTCCCTGCAACTGCCTGTCTCCAGCGTAATGACGCGGGAGGTGGTCACCTGCAGCGAGACTAACAGTGTCAATGAAGTCATGGCGCGCATGACCCAGGGGCGCTTCCGTCACATGCCGGTGGTGATGGATGACAAGCTGGTCGGGGTCATCTCCATCGGCGATGTGGTGAAACACAAGATCGCCCAGGTCGAACTGGAAGCCGAGCAGATGCGAAATTACATCTCCATGACCTGAGACTCCATGACCTGAGACTTGGACACTTCAGAAATTTTTCTCACGCGCAGGGGCGCTGCCGGGTCCGGCCCTTGGGGCTTTATTGTCCGTAGACCTCAACCGGGTCATAGACTTTTTCCGCTTCGACCCTTTCCAGACGGACGGGGCCGCCGTCCGTGCTGACGACTTTGCGGAAAAAACAGGACCGGTAGCCCACATGGCAGGTGGCGCCGTTTCCGGACACCGAAACTTTCAGGACAATGGCGTCCTGATCGCAATCGGTCAGGATTTCATGCACGGTCTGAACCTGTCCGGAAGTCTCGCCCTTTTTCCAGAAGCCCTTGCGCGAACGGCTCCAGTACCAGGCTTCCCCGGTCTCGATTGTCCGTTTCAAGGCTTCCTCATTCATGTAACCGACCATCAGGACCTCACCGGTGGCGTGATCGGTTACCACGGCCACAATCAATCCGTCCCGGTCATATTTCGGCATCAACAGAGCGCCGGTCTCAACCGCCGCCTTGTCGCCGCGTTCGGAAAGAAGGGGAGTGCACATGGAAAAAAGAGCCCTTGCCTTTGTGTTGGGAGGCAAGGGCGTGGTGTTAGTTGCCCTTGCCGCGCACCAGGGACATGAATTTGGCCTGCTCGGCCGGATCATCCTGGAAAACGCCGGTGAACTGGGTGGTGATCGTGGAGACCCCGGGTTTTTGTACGCCGCGCATGGTCATGCATTGATGCTCAGCTTCGATCATCACGGCAAGGCCGCGCGGCGCAAGCGTATCGTCAATGACCGAAGTGATCTGCGACGTCAAGTTTTCCTGGGTCTGCAACCGCTTGGCATAGATATCCACGACACGCGCAATTTTAGAAAGGCCCACGACCCCGTCTGCCGGATAGTAGGCCACATGCGCTTCGCCGATAAAGGGAAGCATATGATGTTCGCAATGGGAATGGAACGGAATGCCACGCACCAGAACTATATCCTGATAGCCGCCGACATCTTCAAAAGTGCGCTTCAAATGTTTGATTGGATCTTCAAAATATCCGCCATAAAGCTGGCTCAAGGCTTTGACGACCCGCTTTGGGGTCTCAACCAGACCTTCCCGGTCCGGATCATCTCCGGTCCAGGCGAGGAGGGTGCGAACGGCAGCTTCGGCTTCTTCTCGGCTGGGCCTGGTTAATTGATCCGGCGACTTTCTCTCGAACTTCTTTTCAACCGGATTCAGGACAGCATCCATCGGGAACCTCGCAAATTTACCCTTATCACTTGTCATACGGCGCCCGTGTGTGCACAGATCAAGAAGTCCCAGCGCGGAAGCTGGGGACCCTTAACATACTCCACACAAAAAGCGAACGCGCAGTTACGAGGCGAGTGGAACCGGTCTCCGGCCCCTTGGAACGGCCGGATAACGGCTGCGGCACTCTACCCCTTGCGAATTTGCCGTGGCGTCTGATCTATATATAAGAACGCAAAGCGCCATCAATGTGTCGCGCTTCAAAGGCTTTCACGAAGAGGCGAGAATGCTGGACGACATCTATAATGCAAAGATCCTGGAGCTCGCCGGGAACATTCCAAGGATCGGCCGCCTGGAACAGCCGGATGCCACGGCCAAGGCCCACTCGAAACTGTGCGGGTCCACGGTTCAGGTGGATCTGAGCCTGCGCGACGGGGTCGTGAGCGATTTTGCCCATGACGTGAAGGCCTGCGCTTTGGGACAGGCGTCTTCCTCCGTCATGGCCCGCAACGTGATTGGCGCGAGCCCGGACGAATTGCGGCAGGTGCGGGACACAATGCGCGCGATGCTGAAAGAGGGCGGCAGCCCGCCGGAGGGACGGTTCGCGGATTTAAAATATCTGGAGCCGGTACGCGATTATAAGGCGCGTCATGCATCGACGCTGCTCACCTTCGACGCTGTCGTCGACGCCCTGGAGCAGATCGAGGCCAAGGAAAAAGCAAAGGAGAAGGAGGGCGGTGCGGCTGCTTGATCTCTTCAGCCCGCCGGACCTGATGTTGCCCCATGTGTTCCCGCTGCCCGTCAAAGTCTGCCTCTGACAAACCTCTCTCCCTTCCTGGGCGGGGGGCTGTCGCCCTGATCTGGCTGTACCGGCATTCCCTCTCTCTGGTAATGGGCCGGGGCTGCCGCTATGCGCCGAGCTGCTCGGACTATACCGAACAAGCCATCCGCACCTTTGGTTTTTGGGCGGGCGGCTGGATCGGGCTGGCGCGGATCTTGAGATGCAACCCGTTTGGTGCTTCCGGTTTTGACCCGGTCCCGGACACGCTGCCGGAAGGGGCCCGCTGGTACAGGCCCTGGCGCTATGGCCGCTGGACAGGCCGGCACATTCCGGAAAAATTTCGCCTCGACGAGGCCGGTTAAGAGCTTTGGCCCCCTTTTCCGGGTTTTGGTTGACCTAAGGTAAATTGAGTGCGACGGTCCCTCGTTAGCCAGACGGCCGGGGAGGGGACATGGACGCGCACGCATTCCACTTCGTGATGATCAAGCCGACCCATTACGACGATGACGGCTATCCGATCCAATGGCTCAGATCCGCTATTCCGTCGAACACCCTGGCCAGTCTCAACGGGCTGGCGGAAGCGGCCCGGGCGCGCAAGGCGCTTGGGTCTGATGTCCGCGTTCACCTTCACACCTTTGACGAAACCAACAAACGTGTCCCGCCAGCCAGGATCGCGCGGGACATCCGGCGGCGTGGCGGCAAGGCTCTGATTGCGCTGGTCGGGGTGCAATCGAACCAGTTTCCCAGAGCAGCAGATCTCGCCCGCCAATTCCTGCGCGAGGGGCTGCCCACAGCCATGGGCGGGTTCCATGTGTCCGGTTGCATCTCCATGCTGGAGCAAATGCCTGAGGAGATGGTGGCGCTACAGGCCGAGGGCGTCAGCTATTTTGCCGGAGAAGCGGAAGACCGCCGGCTTGACCAGGTTTTCCGGGATGCTTGGGCCGATGACCTGAAACCACTCTACAATTTCATGGCAGATCTGCCGTCGCTGGAAGGGGAGCCGACTCCGATCCTGCCAACGCACCATATCCGGTTTACTGCAGGATCGCATTCCAGCTTTGATCTGGGGCGGGGCTGTCCGTTCCAATGTTCTTTCTGCACAATCATCAATGTGCAGGGGCGCAAGAGCCGGTTCCGCTCCGCAGACGATCTGGAGCAGATCATCCGGGACAACTACAGCCAGGGCATCAACCGGTTTTTCATTACGGACGACAACTTCGCCCGCAATCGGGAATGGGAACCCCTCTTTGACCGGCTGATTGCTCTGCGCGAAGGGGAAAAATTCGACATCAAATTCATCATTCAGGTGGATACGCTGTGCCACCGGATCGAAAATTTCATTGAAAAGGCCACCCGGGCCGGGGTGAACCGGGTGTTTATTGGCCTTGAAAACATCAATCCCGACAATCTCCTGGCGGCCAAGAAACGGCAGAACAAGATCACCGAGTACCGGGAGATGCTGCAGAAATGGCGGGCGCATGGGGCAACCACCTATGCGGGCTACATTATCGGCTTTCCGGGGGATACCAAGGAATCGGTCCTGCGCGACGTCGAAATCATCAAGTCAGAATTGCCCCTCGATCTCCTGGAATTCTTCTACCTGACCCCTTTGCCTGGTTCCGAGGACCACAAGGTCTTGCTGTCGAAAGGCGCCTGGATGGACCCGGACCTCAACAAATATGATCTCAACCATCGGGTTTCTCATCATCCAAAGATGAGCGATGCGGAATGGGAGGAAGCCTATCGGGAGGCCTGGGAGAGCTATTATTCGGAGGCTCATATCGAAACACTGCTGCGCCGGGCCGCCGCGCATAAGAAGGGCCGCCCTGGCAACAAGCTGTTCCTGATGATGTGGTTCAAGCTGATGGTCCAGCACGAAGGTGTCCATCCCCTGGAAGGTGGTTATTTCCGCCTGAAATTCAGGACAGACCGGCGCAGCGGCCTTCCGGTGGAAGGGGTCTTTGCCTTCTATTCAAGATATGTGCGCGAGATCGCCGCCAAACATTGGGCCTATCTGTCCGCGGCCTTTCGGGCCTACCGGATCTACCGGACCGTGAAAGCCTCTCCTGCGCGCTATGCCTATTCCGATCTTGCTATCAAGGAGATGGCCAAGGAGAGCGAGGACGCTCTTGCCATGATCCAGGAAACGCGCGGTGGGGTGGAAGCTGCTGCAAAGACCGCGCGGGATGCGTCCCTTGTCCGGGGTGCCAAGGACAGGGCGGCCGCGTCTTAAAACGATTCTATCCGGGTGCTGTGCCTGTCTCCTCAAAGGGAGAGGCCGCCACCGGGGCCGGGTGAGGGCTATAGGCGGTCGTTTGGCAAATTGCGCTGCCGATTGCTCAAGAAAGATGCGGCCCACGGACTCCTTGGCAAAACGTCTTTGGTGTGACCGGCAATTGTTGCATGCGGGCGCCGCCCCGCCCTTCATACGCTGGTCACGAGGGCGTAAGGGTTGCCGTTTCCCGCCGAATACCCTATCAGCAGGCGGTCCATAGCCAATGAACAGCTTACCTGCCTTGTCTGCAGGAGTGAGCAGGAGACAGACGATGATTCAACTGACTTTCCCCGACAATTCCGTGCGCGAATACGAGGCTGGCACCACCGGCCTTGCCGTTGCCGAAGGCATTTCCAAGTCGCTGGCCAAAAAGGCCGTGGCGATGACGCTGGACGGGGAGCTGCAAGATCTCACCGATCCGATCAAGACCAGCCACAAGATTGAGATCGTCACCCGGGACGATCCGCGCGCTCTGGAGCTTATCCGCCACGACGCTGCGCATGTGATGGCTGAAGCCGTGCAGGAATTGTGGCCAGGCACCCAGGTCACCATTGGTCCGGTGATCGAGAACGGTTTTTATTACGACTTCAAGCGCGTCCATCCGGACAGCGGCGGCGACTGGCCGTTCACGCCGGAAGAACTGCCGGCGATCGAGAAGAAGATGCGTGAGATCATTGGCCGTGGCGCACAATTCACTAAGGAATTGTGGAGCCGAGAAGAGGCCAAGACCTATTTTGCCGCAAAAGGCGAAACCTACAAGGTCGAGCTGGTCGACGCGATCCCGGAAGATCAGGACCTGAAGATCTACAAGCAGGGCCAGTGGCTCGACCTGTGCCGGGGGCCGCATATGGTCTCCACCAGGCAGATCGGTGATGCCTTCAAGCTGATGAAGGTGGCCGGCGCCTATTGGCGCGGGGATTCCAACAACGAGATGCTAACCCGCATCTATGCGACCGCCTGGCAGAATGAAAAAGATCTGAAAGCCTATCTCCATATGCTGGAAGAGGCGGAAAAGCGCGATCACCGCAAGCTGGGCCGGGAGATGGACCTTTTCCATTTCCAGGAAGAGGGGCCGGGGGTTGTCTTCTGGCACCCAAAGGGCTGGGACATGTTCCAGAACCTGATTGCCTATAAGCGGCGGCGCCTGAAGGACGACTATAAGGAAGTGAACGCACCGCAGGTGCTGCACACGTCCTTGTGGGAGACTTCCGGCCACTGGACCTGGTACAAGGAGAACATGTTCTCCGTTCAATGTGCTGACCCGGAGGCGGAAGACGACCGGGTTTATGCACTCAAGCCGATGAACTGTCCCGGCCATGTTCAGATCTTCAAGCATGGTCTTAAAAGTTACCGGGATCTTCCTATGCGCCTTGCCGAATTCGGGATGGTGCACCGCTATGAGCCCTCCGGCGCTCTTCATGGTCTGATGCGCGTGCGCGGCTTCACCCAGGACGATGCCCATGTCTTTTGCACCGAAGAGCAGCTTGCCGAGGAATGCCTGAAGATCAATGAGCTGATCCTGTCGGTCTACAAGGATTTCGGCTTTGACGAGGTGGTGGTCAAACTCTCCACCCGGCCGGAAAAACGGGTCGGGTCCGACGAGATGTGGGACCATGCCGAGGCGGTCATGGGCGATGTGCTCAAGCAGATTGAAGCTGAGTCCGGCGGGCGGGTCAAAACGGACATCTTGCCGGGCGAGGGCGCGTTTTACGGGCCGAAATTCGAATACACCCTGCGCGACGCCATCGGCCGGGAGTGGCAATGCGGCACGACCCAGGTTGATTTCGCCCTCCCGGAACGGTTCGGCGCGTTCTATGTCGACAAGGACGGGGAAAAGAAGACCCCGGTTATGGTCCACCGGGCCATTTGCGGTTCGATGGAGCGGTTCCTCGGCATTCTCATTGAGAACTTTGCCGGGCATTTTCCGCTCTGGTTCTCACCGCTCCAGATCGTGGTGGCCACCATCACCTCCGAGGCGGATGCGTATGGTCAGGAAGTGGCTGATCTTTTGAAGTCCAAGGGGCTGAAGGTGGAAACGGATTTCCGCAATGAGAAGATCAACTACAAGGTTCGCGAGCATTCGCTGGCCAAGGTTCCGGTGATCATCGTTTGTGGAATGCGCGAAGCGGAAGAACGCACGGTGAATGTGCGCCGCCTGGGCTCCAAGAACCAGACTGCGATGGGGCTGGACGAGGCCGTGGCCGGGTTCGTTGAAGAAGCGACACCGCCGGATCTGAAAGCCGATTGAGCTTGACCGGCTTGCCTTTTGTGGTCTGAAATCAGAGATTTCATCGCCAAGGACAAGACACTGCCAATCTGGATGAGCGAGACGCGTTTTAAGCAAGCGTCAACGATGCCGGTAAGCGGAAAAACTGACATCTTGCACATTGTCCTTACGTTAGGGCAATGTGCCGTCACATTCTTGTAATATCGTGTCTGGTATTGGGGTGGTCATTTACCCAAAGTCAGTGAAGAGACGATGGCGACCGTGGATCACGCAGAATTCAGCTATGCCAATCCGGACCATCCGCCGATCAAGCGGTGGACGATCAGGGCAATTGAGGGTCTGTCCGGCCGCAAGAAATTGCTGGACCATTATCAGGTGTGGAAACACACGATGGTGGGCACGTCGGACTATATCTGGAACGATCTGCTCGGGCTGATCAATCTGAATGTCTCGGTTGAAGCCGGGGAGTGGCCGCCCAGGAACCTGCCGGACGGTCCCCTGGTGCTGATCGCCAACCATCCCTATGGCATTGGCGATGGTCTGGCGATCCTGGCCCTGGCGGAACAGCTAAAACGCCCTTTCAAAATCCTGATCAACAATGAATTGCTGAAAGTGCCCGAAGTGCGGCCCTTTTCTCTGCCGGTTGATTTTGAGGAAACCAAGGACGCGCTGAAAACCAATATACGCACCCGCAAGGAAGCCTTGCAGCTGCTGCAGGAGGGGACGACGATCATCGTGTTTCCGGGCGGCGGCGTGGCAACGGCGGCCAAGCCCTTTGGCCGCGCGGAAGAGCTGCCCTGGAAAACCTTCACGGCGAAGATGATCCGGGCCTCCCGGGCGACGGTGCTGCCGCTTTATTTTCACGGCCAGAATTCCTGGGTGTTCCATCTGGTCAGCAAATATTCCCTGACCTTGCGGCTGGCGCTGCTTGTGCGCGAGTTCCGCCGCATTCTGGGCTCCGTGATCACAGCCCGGGCCGGGCAGGCGATCCCCTTTGAAACCCTCTCCGGTTTCAAGGATCAGAAGGAAATCATGGATTTTCTGCAAACGCGGGTCATGGAAATGGCCCCGGCCGAACCGGCCAAGCGCTTGCTCGCACGGCGGAGCTGACCTTCTACATAGCGTAATTCGGGCGTTCTTTGTCTTTGCCAGAATGCAACGGCGTGGTGGCGTCCAGCTCTTTGATGGATCAGTCGGTGGCGGCTGTTTCCTGGGTTGCCAATTCACTCGTAGCGGTCACGACTTCCACTTCCCGGTCCTGACCGGGCACCACCTCGAATGTGTACAGATACGTGCGCCCGTTGTTGCGCGCCAAAGCCTCGTATTCCCCGGCAGCCAGAACAAAATCCGGGAAGGCGCCTGTGGCTTCGACCACCACGTGACCTCCGGCGCTCAACACCGACCAGGTGGTGTTTGCAATCGCTTCACCGCCCCGTTCGTTGACAAGTTTCAAGGTGATGTCCGCGGCCTTGTGCAGGATTGTGGCCTCGGTCAGCTTGCCGGGAAGCACCTGAACATCGGCGCGGATGACTGCGTTCACATCCCCGTAGTGGCTGACAATGTGATAGGTGTCCGCGCCCAGACGCACGATGGCACCGGGCTTGAGACCGCCAATGATTTTGTGCCGTTCGCCGCGTTCGTTGAACGTACGGTCATAGACATCGAAGGTCACCAGCTTGCTGTCGATGCTCTGGCCATCCTGAAGCGTGGCGCCGAACTTGATGCCGCCCGCATTCAAGGTGAGCATTTTCGACTGGACTTCCTTGCCGATGACAATCCGGTTGGTGGCCTGGGCATAACCGTAAGATGTGTGGATCAGATAGGCCCCCGGGTCCAGGCGGAATTCCGCGTCGCCACCTTTGGACGTGGCGACCAGATCCAGGCGTCCATTGGCATTCGGGGTTTCCGAATAGATGCGCCAGACCAGACCGTCATTCAGCGGAGCGCTGTCTGGTGTCAGTTTGGCCATAAGATAGAGCGCGCCCTGGTCCAGACCTTCGCTCACGCCGGTCATGGCCGAATGGGCCGGAGCGTAGGGAAGGGGAGTGTCGGCAAAAAGCGGCTCGGGCTCCCGGTCCAGCAGATTGAGGATCTCGTCCGGATTGGCCGGTGCGTCAGGATGCGGCTTGGAGGGCGGTGGCATGGGCGCTTCAACGGTTGCAGCCTGTTCCGTGTCGGCCTGCGCTGCAAAGGTCTGCGTGAAGAGCAACGGCGCAGCAACACCAAGAACAGCTGTAAGACGCTTCAAAAGGCTAAGAGTTCTCTTGCCGTTGGTAATCGATCCTGCTTCCAACATGCCCACTTCATTGTCTATCTGGCCGCCAGAAGTCGCGGCGACCCGTCTTTTACACCAAATCGGTAGCGGGCGATACAAGCGTGTCGCGCTTTGCCACCAGCAAATGCAACCCGGCAGTCCGGTGCCCCGTTTCTTCGCAAAACCGGTATGTTTGCGGTGGGGCGAAACGGAAAAGCCCGTTCCTGTATGGACCTGAAAATCGGGCAAATTCAAGACAACTTTTCCGGTTCTACTGGCCGAGAAAGAAGGAACCGGCCCTCCGCCGTTGACAATTCAGGGCAATCAATTAGGTCCTTTGAGACAAAAGCCCCGCATGCAAGAGTGAATATTCATGTCAAATTTCAGCCCCCGGTCGCAGGAAACGCTTGCGTTCCTGCAAAAACGGCGTTCGCATCCGTCTGTTACCATGACTGGCCCCGGGCCGGACAAGGATCAGGTGGACGAGATCCTGACGATTGCGGCCCGGGTGCCCGATCACGGCAAGCTGGCCCCCTGGCGGTTTGTCCTTTACCCGCAAGAGCAGGGAGAGGCGATTGGCGAAAAGCTTGCCGCGCTCTATGAAGACAGGAACGGGCCGCTTGACAGCGATCAGAGGCACAAAGAGCTGACCCGGTTCACGCGAGCCCCGTTGGTCATCGGGGTTGTGAGCACTGCGGCTGACCATGCCAAGATCCCGCTCTGGGAGCAGGAACTGTCCGCCGGAGCGGTCTGTATGAACCTGGTTACGGCGGCGGCCGCAAGCGGATTTGCCTCCCAATGGCTGACTGAATGGTACGCCTTCGACACGGAGGCGGCGGCCTTTCTTGGGGCGGAAGACGGTGAGCGCTTTGCCGGCTTTGTCCATATCGGGACCCCGAGCCAGGCGCCGGTGGAGCGGCCCAGACCCGATCTGGCGGATCTTGTGAGCATCTTCGGGGAGCCGCGCTGACATGTTCTATGACACTGACGCCAATGATCACGGACTGTCCCACAATCCGTTCAAGGCCATCGTGACCCCGCGGCCCATCGGCTGGATTTCCTCGGTTGATGCGCAAGGCCGTCCCAACCTTGCTCCTTACAGTTTCTTCAATGCGGTCGGTGACCGGCCGCCGATCGTCATGTTTGCCTCCTCCGGTTACAAGGACAGCGTGTCCAATGTGGAGGCGACTGGGGAATTCGTCTGTAACATGGCGAGCTTTGATCTCAAGGAGGAGATGAATGTCTCCTCGGCGGCCGTCCCCCATGAGACGAGCGAGTTCGAATTGTCCGGGCTTGAGATGGCGCCGGGCCGGCTGGTGAATGTGCCGCGTGTTGCCAGGGCGGTGACGGCGCTGGAATGCAAACATCTGCAAACCATGCGGCTTGCGGATTTAGGCGGTGCGCAGACCCAGTCCTGGGTCGTGTTCGGCCAGGTTGTCGGCATTCACATTGATGACAGCATTCTGGTGGACGGCATGGTCGATGTGACCCGCTTCAAACCTCTGTCCCGTCTCGGCTATATGGATTATGCGGCAGTGAGCGAAGTGTTTCAGATGAAGCGGCCTGAAGTCTGACGCGTTGCGCCTTCCGGGGGACCGGCCACCGGGCGGGCTCCCCTGAGCCCGTTTCGGCCTTCAGGCGACTTGACAGGATTTTTGTGTGTTTCGGTCTCGGTTTTTCAGATTGATTTTTCCCAAGAAAAGTCCCGGAACCTTTGGGATTTCCACTTTTTCCGCTTTGGCCCTTGTCAAGAATTCGGGCAAGGAAGATTAAATCGGTGCCCAGGGCCCTCCAAATGGCGTCGGCTGTGGGCTGTTAAGGATTTGTTAACTATTAAAGCGCGAAATTAACCAAGTGATAACCAGTTCCGTCGAGGAGATAGGGGCATGCGTGTTGCCGACACACCCTCGATCGCGTCTCGGATCGAGCTTGCATTTCAGTCAGCGAGTAACTCAACAGGAACGTCTTTTGACTACCTGGTGAAAACGGCTGCCCGGGAATCTTCCTTCAATCCGGCGGCAAAGGCCAAGACGTCGAGTGCGACGGGATTGTTCCAGTTCATTGAATCCACCTGGCTGGAGACAATGAAAGAGGCGGGGCCCCGGCACGGGCTTGAGAAATATTCCGACCAGATTCAGCGCAGCAAGAGCGGCAAATTCTACGTCAAGGACGCCCAGATGCGGCAGGAGATCCTGGATCTGCGCAAGGATCCGGAAATCTCGTCCATGATGGCGGGCGCCTTGACCCAGAAAAACGCCAACTACCTGGAGCGCAGGATCGGCCGGGAGCCGACCGATGGTGAGCTTTACATGGCCCACTTCCTTGGGGCACATGGCGCCAGCCGTCTGATCGATGCCACCAATGCCAATCCCGATATGCGTGCCGACAAGATGTTTTCTGCCCAGGCGCGGGCCAACAAGCCGATCTTTTATGAAAGAAACGGCAAGGCCCGGTCCATGCAGGAGGTCTATGAGGTCATCGTTTCAAAGCATGATGCGGTGTTGAGAATAGCCTCTGCCGGAAACAGCAAGGATCTGCGCAGTTCGGGCGAACTTCTCAACGTGGCGGCCTTGCCGTCTTCTAAGCCGCTTCATGCCATTCAGGGTATTGATCAGGAAGAGTTCGATCATCTGGCAGGCGATCCTGCGGCAGCCTTTGCCATGCGCTCCAAGCCTCTGTCTCCGGGCCAGATTGCCGCGGCTGCGTCCGGTTTGCCAGGGGTAAATGAGATTGCGCTGGCGGAAACCAGCGTGCCCCTGCCGCAAAGACGCCCGGATCAGAGCACGGAGGCAGCCGGGCCTGGTGAGCCGGCGCCGGTGACCGTGGCGGCTGCAAACCAGCCTGAACCGCAGGATCCGCGTGAAGCGGCCATCAATGGCACTGCTCCCGACACGCCGAGGGCCGCGTCCCGGGTTGTGTCAGCATTTCAGGCTGCAGAAACTGCCAACCCGTTCGAAGCCTTGTTCCGAAATGATCAAGGGTCCTCGGATGCCGGTATGAATCCGCGCTTTGCCTCTGCCTTTGCAGCGGTGGAAGAGGCAGCCCTGTTTGGCACCTTGTTCGGCGCGTCCAACCAGGTGGCGGCACAGGAGCTGGCTCTTGCAGATCAGGGCGGTCCGCTCGATCTGACACGGTTTTTGCGGCTGAAGGCAGAGGAAGAGCAGAAGGATCTCCTGCCGCCAGCCTGATCACTTTTATAAACGGGTATCGGCAAAATTATAGTGAACCGATCGTTAAGTCTTTGCTGTCAGACTGGTTTCAGTTTCTTGAAACAGACAGATTGCCGCCATGACCGGACACGACCTTTTGCATGTGACCCACGACGATGATCGGGAGCAGGATATTCTTTCCGCGAAGGAAATCGCAGAAAGATGCCTGGCCGCCGAAGACGGCAGTGAGGAAAGGGTGACCATGGCTGCGGCGTTGACGGTTCTTCTGGACGATCCCAGCCGGGGCGTGCGAAAGGCGATTGCCAGGGTTTTGGCCAAAAGCGCCTATGCGCCCGGACATGTGGTCCGCTGTCTGGCGAGTGATGTCGACGAGGTCGCCGTGCCGGTCCTGTCATCATCCCCGATTTTGAGCGAAGCGGAACTGGTCGACCTTCTGGCGCAAGGCAATGATGCGGTTCAAGCGGCAATCGCCGGACGGGCCGATCTCCCGGCTTCGGTCAGTGCCGCTCTGTGCGAGGTCGGCAGCGAAAGTGCCTGCCGCGCCTTGCTGGCCAATGGCTCGGCGCAGGTGCTGCAATCCTCTCTTTTGCGGCTTGCACAACGGTTCGAAGACCGCCCGGACATTTGCGACCAGTTGCTCAAGACCCGCGATCTGCCGCTGTCCAACCGCTATGAACTCTTGATGCGGTTGGCGGAAAGCCTGGACGACCATCCGCTGGTTCTGGAACGGGTGCCGGAAAACCAGCGCCATACTTTCCTGAGTGATGCGGAGGACAAGGTGGTTCTGCGTCTGGCGCTTGAGGCCAGCGAAGCCGAGCTGCCGGAGTTTGTTGAACATCTGCGCGCCCGGGGCAAGTTGAACACCCGCTTGCTGCTGCGCTCTGTCTGCTGCGGGCGATTGCGGTTCTTTGCTGCTGCGCTTGCCAATCTGGGTCAGGTGCCGCTGCCGCGCTTGTGCAAATTGCTCATGACTGTGCGCCGCTCCGCGCTTCAGGCCATCCTGCGCAAGGCTGGACTGCCGTTGCGCGCACATCAGGCGTTCCTTCTGGCAATCGATATTGCCCGTCAGGCTGATGCGGATTTTACCTATGATCTGGCATTGGATGAAGCCCGGCTTCTGACCGAGACCCTCCTGGAAGAGATGCAGGATGGTGCGCTTGGGGCCGATGAGGATGTCGCGGCCTTCCTTCGCCGCTTCGCCATAGAGGTGGCCCGGCTGGAGGCGCGCCTCTTGGTGAAAAACGGAACCTTGCAGGTCACCAAAGCTGCTTAGAGCCTCGTGCGATCAGTCTGCACCATTTGATGCTGGAAAGCAGATCCTTCGGCAAGGCGCTTTGCGCAGCGCGATGCGGCAGGTGCTGCCGTCAGGCGTCGTCGTCAGATGGTGGCGGAAACTGTTTCAAATAGTCTTCCGAAACGCTTTCAAGACTTTCAAGAAGCTCCACACCGGTCTTGTTGCCGTCATCCTTGGCGCCTTCCATGACCATGGCCCGGATGGCTTCCACATAGCGTTCGGCCAGTTCCAGCGGCAGTTTGTCGGCAGAAGGAACGGTTTCGATCAGATGGCAGAACCCTGCGGCGACCTGGCCGACCAGCGGAAAGCCAAGCGTCAGGGCCTGGCCCTTGATATTGTGGGCTGCCTGGAACAGGGGCGCCAGTGTGTCTTCAGAAAGGCCCTCGCTCTGGAGACAGTCCCAGGCACTCAATAAGTCCTTGGTTTCGTTATCCATCCAGTTGCCGAAATGGCTTGAAAGGCGTTCCAGGGCCGCTTCCGCCGCCTTGACTGGATCGAACTTCTTGGCTTCCCGGGGCGTGAGAACACGGACTTTCCTGCGCAGATCGTCAGGCGGGGTCAAGACTTCGTATTCCTGTTCCGGATCCTGAACGGTTTCGGCCATGGGTGGTTTTGTCTCCGTGGGCAGCAGACCTTAAAGGGTGTTGCGGACAGTATGATGGTACAGCCTTAACAGGCTGTTGCCATTGCCGCTCTTCACCGGATCTTTGCCTCGCGGCGCAGGGCCCGAGGCAGTCAGTACCGGAACATCTCGCTCAGGATACGCTCATCCCAGTCATGATCGGCATCGAACATGATCACCCCCTGGATGTCCTGCGCTTCGCAGACGGAGACCCGGGTGACATTGCGGATTTCCTTGTGGTCTGCAGAAGCGCTGACCGGGCGTTTGTAGGAGGCCAGAATGTCGATATCAACAGTCGCGTGGTTGGGCAGCAGGGCGCCGCGCCAGCGCCGGGGCCGGAAGGCACTGATGGGCGTCAGCGCCAGAAGCTGGGCGGTGATCGGCAGTATCGGGCCGTGGGCGGACAGGTTATAGGCGGTGCTGCCGGCCGGTGTCGCCACGATGATGCCGTCGCAGACAAGCTCGTCCAGCCTGGTCTTGCCGTCGACGGACACCATGAGCTGCGCGGCCTGGGAGGTCTGGCGCAAAAGAGAAACCTCGTTGATGGCCAGCGCCGTGTGACGGGTGCCGCTTTCATCCAGCGCAGTCATCTTAAGTGGCCGGATGGTGGTGGTGTCGGCTTTGGCAAGCCGTTCGGGCAGGTCGTCTTCCCGGTATTCGTTCATGAGAAAGCCGACCGAACCCCGGTTCATGCCATAGATCGGCGTGCCCCCAGCCATATGCTCGTGCAGGGTCTGCAGCATCAGGCCATCCCCGCCCAGGGCCACGATCACGTCGGCGGATTCTGCTGCCACGTTGCCATAGCGGGCGGACAGGGCGAGGAGCGCGCTTTGAGCCTCTTCCGTGTCGCTGGCGACAAAGGCCAGCTTGTCGGTCGCAACAGGGCGGGGATCAGCAGATGTCACGGAGATCGCAGCTTGGTTCATGGGGCACTGGGGTCACTTGTTGTCTGGCCGCTGAAAAGAATTGTCACGGCATCGCCATGCGTCTCAAGCAGCGCATGCCCTGTCGGAAGATGGACCTCTACCATAGCGGGATTTGCGCTTGCGAGCAGTGCTTTTTTCTGAAGGACTACTTTTCCGGTTTCTGCCGTGGGAGCCCGGCAGGCTTTGGCAGGTCTGGTGCGGTGGTTTCTGCCGCCTGATCGCAAGAGGCGGTCTTGATCAAGTCCTGCCATTCGGAAAACGGAACGACAACCGAGCGTTCGTCATTGATCTTGGCAGACATGACGGCGGCCACCCGGGGGCCGAAGATCGTGTTGACCATGAGCGGGCCGCCGGAGGCTCCGGTTTCCGTATTGCAATCGGTGATCCAGACATCGGATTGGCTGCCGAGAACGGAACAGGAGGACACGACGGTTGGCAGATAGGGCCGGCTGCGCCGGTAGCCAACGGACAGAAAGCGGCTGGTGGAGGGTACGCGTTTTGATTCTTCGGGCGTCAGCGCAGGCAGGGGAAACAGCGTGCTCGGTTCCTTCAGGATTATCAGGCCGATGTCAGAGCGCAATTCACTGATTTTCGGCCGCCGGCGGGGAATATAGCTGTCAAGGGTGAGCAGGCATTGCGCTTCCAGGCGGGCGGCATATTCATCCCGCCGGACCCCGGCAATGAAAAGGACCTCCTCGGCGGGCAGTTTCTTTTTTGTCTTGGACGAGACGATGCAATGGGCGGCGGTGAGCACCTTGTTGGGGGCAATCAGAGTACCCGTGCAGCTGGAGACGGATTTATACCCGGCCCGGTTCACCCGGCCGATGGAGTGCCAAGGATAGTCCGTGCTGTCGATAACCTTGAGCTCGGCCTTTGCAGCGGCAGCTGCAGTAGGGGACGCCAGCGCGAGGATTGCGCAAAACATCAGCCAAGCCAATATGTTGAGTGTTGATCCGGCTGAAACCTGGTTGGCCTTGCCATCCCGCATTGCGTCTTGCCCTTATGTCTCGCAGTCCTTGGCGCCTTGCACGTGCACGAAGGGGCCGGACCCGGTGCGAAGCGGTCTATTGGCTATAATAGTCCCAGACCATCGTTCTTGCGAGTGTCTCGTCATTGTGCCGAAGGCGGGTGGAAAGCAGCGCCTCGGCCTGCTGAAGAGCGACGTCCGGCGGGGCTGAGGGCACGTGGCCGAACCCGTGCGGGTCTGAGCGGCCGGACAGCAGGTTGGGCAGCCCGGAAAAATGGACATAGTGCCAGTCCTCAGTCAGCCGGGAGATAAGGGCGGGAGCCGTGTCCGGCGCCGTTCCCGGGAGCGTTTCTGGCCCCAGACCGGGAAAGAGATGGGGCCAGCGCCGGATCAGCTCCCGGAAGTCATATTCCCACAGAGCCGCGTCCCGCCATTTGAGAGGGGGTTGCCCTTTCAGGAACGGCATCAACGTGCTGCCATCGGGGGCGTGCTGCGGATCGAGATCCAGAAGATCGAGCAGCGTCGCGAAAATGTCGACAGCGGACGTGTAGGCGGTAACGCGATTGCCTTCAAGGCCCCCGGGCAGGCGGATCATCAGCGGGATATGATAGCTCTGACGAAAATAGCCGCCTTTGCCCAGCATCCAGTGATCGCCCATCATTTCCGCATGGTCGGAGGTAAAGATGACCATCGTGTCCGGGAAGGCTGTCAGTGCTTCGAAGATCCGGCCGAGCTGGGCATCGACTTCCGTGATCATGCCGTAATAAAGCGCGCGGATGCGGGCCAGATCCCGCCGGCTTAGATCCCGGACAAGACCGTCAGCGCCTGGAATGTGGCTGGCGAGCTGCTGATACGCCTGAAGCGCGGCGATCAGGGGATGAGCCGCAGCTTCCAGGTCAGGGGTATCGGCCCCGGCAAAGTCCGGACCGCTGTCCGGGTCATAGAGCTTGTTATAGGGCTCCGGCACCGCCATGGGCGGATGGGGCCGCAGAAACGAAATATGGGCCATGAAGGGGGCCCCTTCCGTCTCTCTTTCTGCGAGCCAGTCCAGAAAGGCATTGGTCAGGAAGGCGGTCTGGGTTTCATCGCTCGCATAGCGCGGTGCGTTCAGCGAGATCCTTTCACCCTTTTCCGGGGCCACATGATGAATGCTGTCAAAATGGGACGGGTCGTGGCCTCTCGAGGCAAGCCAGGAAAGCCATGGCTTGTCGTCTTCCGGCAGGCTCTGTCGCACGTCAAAGCCCGGTAAAACACCCTCATAGGTCTGAAGCGCCGGATCGGCAGGATCGTGCAGCCGCGGGTCCGGTGAAGTGTCCGTATAGCCGAAGAGGGTTGGCCGGTAGCCGGCCCTCCGGGCGGCGCGGGCAAGGTTGTCGAACCGGTCATCCAGCGGTGCGCCGTTCCAGACGACCCGGTGGTTCATCTGGTAAAGGCCGGTATAGAGGCAGGCGCGGGCAGGCGAGCAGGGTGCGGTGCCTGCATAATGCTGTTCGAATACCGTTGCGGTTCTGCCAAACGCATCCAGATGGGGCGTTTTCACTACGGGATGGCCTAGGCTGCCGATACAGTCTCCACGCCACTGGTCGGCGGTGATGAGGAGAATATTCGGGCGTCGGGTCATCTCGCCTCCAGTTTTTCGATCAGGGCCGGAAGATCGGCCACCGTGTCTATCACATGGTCGGCCCCGGCCTGTTTTAGCTTTTCTGTGGCAAAGGCGCGCAAGGCGTCGATTTCATCAGAGGTGAGGGCTTCCAGCTCCTGCGGTGTCTTGCCCGCATAATTGCCGGACAGGGCAAGGCCCACTGTCACACAGCCTGCGGCGACGCCTTCGGCAATGCCTGGTTCCGTGTCATCCACCTTGATGACCGCCTGGGGCGGATAGACCACCAGATCGACAAAACACTTATACATGCCAAGCGGGCCGGGGCGGCCTTCCGGCAGATCGTCGGCACAGACCAGATTGTCCGGTGCATAGCCCTGGCGTGCCGCCTTCGGCAGTACCCGCTCCATGATCGAACGGGTGTAGCCCGTGGTTGACCCAATCTTGAGGCCCTTGTCCCGGAGGGTTTTGACCATGCTGGCAGCGCCCGGCACCAGGTCGGCGAAATCGGCGACGACCTCCTCGTTCATGGGAACGAAGACCTCATAGACCCTGTCCACATCCGCGTCAGCCGGAGCTGCGCCATATTTGGCGGCCCATTGGGCGGCAATGTCCGGGTCGTTCATCATGTCGCGGATGTGATCCCATTTCGGCTTGCCCATGGGACCTCTGGCCTGATCGATGGTGGCCGTGATGCCAAACGTTCCGAAGGCCTTGACGAAGACCCCCATTGGCGCAAAGGACCCGAAATCGATCATCGTACCGGCCCAGTCGAAAACGACCGCTTTGAATTTGCTCATAATTTTTCCTCAGGCATACAGATTGGCAATGGTTTCCTCACCAATGGCAAAGGCGGTTGAGGCGCCGCAGCCGGCCGTCACCATGACAACCCGTGTGGCATCGTCCGGCGCATCGGTCAGGCGCCAGCGGTCCGGGGCCGAGGCATAGGTGCCGATCCAGGTTTCCGAGACCTCGTAGGCGCCCAGATCGAGCAAGGTGTTCATCTCGGTCAGGATCAGATCGTTCACGCCCTTTTCGATAAAGGGGTCCGGGGTCGGGTCATAATGGTGGCTGTCGCCCACCACGAGGCTGCCATCGGCCGACTGGACCACGATCAGGTGAATGCCGTTCTCCCGGTATGCGCGCATGTCCCGGTCGAGCCGGGCCTTCAGGGCCTCGGCTTCAGGTAGTTCTGCATAGCCGAGATAGCGGGCCAGGCCGAGATCGGACATGACGGCTGTGCCAAGCGCAGTCTTCTTTTCCGGTGTGACCCGGAGCATCTGCAATTTGCAGCGGGAAACGTCATAGGAGGCGATGCGGCCGCTGAAAAGGGTTGTGCCGTCATCGCCCGGACAGACGACCACAGTGTCCGCATGCACAGGCCCGCGCGAGGTTTCAAGCTTTGGCGTGTCGACCGCATTCACGCTTGTCTGCCACAGGAAGTCGACCCCGTGGGCTGCTTCCAGCCAATTGGCGATCTGGGGCAGAGCGTCTTTGGATTCCACCCGCACCTCCAGGGGCGAATAAAGCGCACTTGAAATGGTGTTCGGGCGCAGGCAAGGCACTTTTTCGGCAGCTTCGCTGGCCGTCAGCTGGCGGCATTCGGCGCCCATCTCGGTTTTCAAAAAGGCGTTTATCACGGCCTCCGATTCCGGCAGCCGGGCGGTCATGGTCAGGCCTTCCTGCAACAGCTCGATCTCGGCGGCCTTTGCCACGTCGCCCCAGATAGAGCGGCTGCGCGCAGCCATGGTCCAGCAGTCACCGGCCTGCTGGCCTGTCACGGTCACAAAGCCGAAATTGCGGATAGAGGCGCCGTTCGCGACACTGTCGCGCTCGATCACAACAACCTTCTTGCCGCGTTTGACGGCGGCCAGCGCATGTGCGAGGCCGACGATCCCGGCGCCGACAACGGCGAGATCATAGGATGTCTGTCTCATACGGGACGTCTCTCAGGCTTTTAGTTTTGGTCTTGAGAAGTCAAAGTCTTCGGTAAAGTGGCAAGCCACAAAATGCTCTTCCGATACCTCCCGCCACTCTGGTGGCTCTGCGGAGCAGCGCTCTTTGGCAAAGGGGCAGCGGCTATGGAAACGGCATCCGGCAGGGGCGTCCAGGGGATTGGGGATTTCCCCCTGAAGCCGGATCGGGTTGAACTCCACGTCCGGATCGGCCTGGGGGATCGCGGATAAGAGCGCGTGGGTGTAGGGGTGCTTGGGGTCGAAAAACAGTTTTTCGGTTGGAGCATATTCCACAAATTTGCCCACATACATTACCGCCACCCGGTGGCTCATCTGGGCCACGACCGACAGATCGTGCGCGATGAACAGGAAGGCCACATGCATCTCTTCCTGCAGATCTTTCAATAGGTTGACGATTTCCGCCTGGATCGAAACGTCAAGAGCAGATACGCTTTCATCGCAGACGACAAAATCGGGCTTTGAGACGAGCGCGCGGGCGATGCAGATGCGCTGGCGCTGACCGCCGGAAAAGGCGTGTGGAAAGCGGCGCAGATGTTCCAGGTTGAGCTTGCAGCGTCCTGCAATCTCGCGCACCCGCGCATCGATGGCCTCCCGGTCCTTCATCATGCCGGAGGCAATCAGGGGTTCTGCAATTATGTCGCGCACGGTCATGCGCGGGTTGAGGGACGAATAAGGGTCCTGGAACACCAGACTCATCTTGGAGCGGAACAGGCGCAGCCGGTCCGCCGCCAGGGTCGACAGCTGCACCTTGCCTTCAGAAAAGACCATGTTCATGTGCTGGCGGAATTTGCGCAGCTCTTCGCCCTCCGCATGGGCAACGTCAATGTCCTGACCGGCCGTGTGAAAGATCACATCCCCGTCCGTCGGATCAATGGCCCGCAGGATGGCCCGCCCGACCGTGGTCTTGCCGGACCCGGATTCTCCCACAAGACCGACGGTCTCGCCCCGCCGGATCTCAAAGGAGACGCCATCGACGGCCCGGAGCTGGCGGGTCTCTGAGGAAAACAGCTTCTTCTTGCGGACGGGAAACCGGACTTCCAGGTCCTTGACCTCAATAAGAACGTTGTCCGTGCTCATGCTGCGCTCCTTCCCTGCTCGGGCTGCTGGTAGAGCCAGCAGCGCACCGACCGTTCCGGACCGGAGGGGGGCTCCGGGGGTGCGTTCACGTCACAGGTGCCGGAAACCGCATCCGGGCAACGGGTGTGGAAGGGGCAGCCGGACGGGCGCTCTGTGGGGCTCGGAATGTCACCGGGGACCGGAGAGAGCCGGTCATGCAGGGTATCGAGGCTCGGGATCGCCTTGAGCAGCCCCTGAGTGTAGGGGTGCTGGGGCCGCCGGATGATGTCCCGGGTCGGGCCGCGCTCGACAATGGTGCCCAGATACATCACCGCCACCTCGTCTGCGATCTGGGCAATCACGCCCAGATCGTGGGTGATGAAAATCATGGACATTCCCAGATCCCGCTGCAGGGCGCGCATCAGGTCCAGCACCTGGGCCTGAATGGTCACGTCAAGGGCTGTTGTCGGCTCGTCGGCAATCAGAAGCGCAGGGCCGGCGGAAAGGGCAAGGGCAATCATTGCCCGCTGGCGCATGCCACCGGACATTTCGTGGGGAAACTGGTCCACCCGCTCGGACGGATTGGAAATGCCGACCTTGTCCAGCATTTCCACTGCCAGATCCCGGGCCATGCGGCGGCTGCAGTTCCGGTGCAGTCGGATGGCCTCCATCATCTGATTGCCGATGGTATAGACGGGGGAAAAGCTGGCCATGGGTTCCTGGAAGATCATGCCGATTTCCCCGCCGCGCAATTGCTGCAGGGCGCGGGAATTCCGCTTGATCTTGTGGATCCCGATCTCCTTGCCATCCTTGGCCCTGTAAGTGATCCGTGTGTCTTCCGACAGGCTGGCATTTCCGGGCAGAAGCTGCATGAGCGCCTTGGTGGAAATCGACTTGCCCGAGCCGCTTTCCCCGACAATCCCGAGGGTCTTTCCGGCTTCCACCGAAAAGCTGACGCCCTGAACCGGGGTGATACGGCCTTCATCCGTGTCGAAGGAAATGGAGAGGTTTTCAACGGTCAGCATGGTATGCTCCTCACTTCGCATCGCTATAGGGATCGGCCGCATCGCGCAGGCCGTCGCCGATCACGGTAAAGGCCAGCACCGCGACCACCACAAAGACGGCGGGAATGAACAGCCAGGGGGTCTGTTCGATCACCCGCACCGATTGGGCCTGCTGCAGCAGGACGCCCCAGGAGACGGTTGGCGGGCGCAGGCCAAGGCCGACAAAGGACAGGGCCGTTTCGGAGAGGATCATGTAGGGGAAGGAAATCACCAGATCGACGATGATGAAGCTGGTGAAGCTGGGCAGCATATGCTGGCCGATGATCCGTCCGGGCCGCGCCCCGGCCAGCCGGGCGGCGACCACATAATCTTCGCCCCGGATCGACAGGAGCTGGGAGCGGATGCGCCGGGCCAGGGTTGGCCAGCCGAACAGGCCAAGGATCAGTGTCATGGCGAAATAAACCTGGGTGGTCGACCATTCCTTCGGCATTGCGGCGGCCAGACCCATGTAGAGCGGAATGATCGGCACGACACGCACGACTTCGGTCACCCGCTGGATGACGTTGTCGGTCAGGCCGCCCGCATAGCCGGCAATGCCGCCGATCATCAGCGCCAGCACAAAGGAGATCAGGACGCCAATCACCCCAATGGAGAGCGAGGTGCGCGTGGCATACATGGTCCGGGAAAACACATCCCGGCCGAGATCATCGGTGCCCCAAAGATGTAGTTTGGCATTTGGGTCCGACAGGCCGAAGAGGTGGATATTGGAGGGAATGAGCCCCAGAATCCGGGTATGTTCACCCTGCACGAAGACCTGCAGATAGACCCTTTTGTCCGGGTCCGGCACGGAAATGGCACGCAAGGTTACCGGATCGCGCTTGGTGCTGACCCCATGAATGAAGGGCACGGCGGAACAGCCGTTCTGGTCGCAAAAGAGTGGGATCTGCGGGGCGCCATCAATGTATTTTGCATCCCGGGTGGTCGGGCCATAGGGGGCCACAAATTCGGCGAAGAGACCGAGTACGGCCATCAGGGCCAGAATGAAACTGGCCACCATCGCGGCCCTGTGGCGGCGGAAGCGCCACCAGATCAGGGTCCATTGGGAGGCTGAATAATATTTCAGTCGGCGCTGGCGTTCTTTTTCTTCGGCTTTGCCGAGCGGCTTGGCGGTCGCGTCCGTCATCGGTCAGGCCCCCAGTTTGATGCGCGGATCAAGCCACGCCAGAAGCAGGTCGGATACGAAATTCATGAAGACAATCACGAAGGTCAGAAGCAGAAGGATCGCGCCCGCGACATACATGTCCAGATCCAGATAGGCCCGCAGCAGCAGCTCGCCGAGTTCGGTCAGGCCGAGCACGGCCGCCACGATGGGCAGTTCCGAAAAGATGCGGTTCACGTCAAATCCGATCGTGGAGACAATGGGGTTGATGGCGAGCCTGGCCGGATATTTGAGCAGCAGCTTGCCTTCCGGAACGCCCCGGGCCCGGGCGGCTGTCACCGACAGGCGGTTCAATTCGTCGGACATGGTCGCGCGCATGGTCTGGATCTGATAGGCAACCGCCGACCAGGCCAGCACCACCGCCGGAAGCCACAGATGTTTGACCAGGTCCCAGAGCTTGGCCAGCGACCAGGGGGCGTCCTGATACGGGGCGGAAAAAAGCCCGCCAATATCGGCCCCGAACCATTTGTTGGCGAAATAAAGCAGGATCAGCGCCAGCAGGAAATTCGGCAGGGCCAGTCCAAGATAGGAAAAGACAGTCAATCCGTAATCCAGGGACGAGCCGCGCTTTACGGCCGCAAAGATGCCGACCGGAATGGAGATGGCGTAGGTCAGAAGCAGGGTGGTCAGGAGAATGCCAAGGGTCAGCCAGGCCTTGTCGCCGATCACCTTGACCACCGAGGTTTCAAAGGCAAAGGCCTGCCCGAAATCCCCGTGTAGGACGATGTTGCCGATCCAGTCGAAATAGCGCAGCACCATCGGCTTATCGAGGCCGAGATCGGCCCGGATGGCCTGGACATCCGCTTCAGTGACCGTGACACCGGTTCCGGAGAACTTCCGGAAGGCATAGCGGTCCGCATAGTCGCCGGGCGGAATTTCCATGATGATGAAGACCATTACGGAAACAAGCGCCATGGTGATGACCATGCCCAAAAAGCGCTCAAGCGTGAACCGAAGCATATGCCCTCTCCATCCTGGCAGCCCGGTACCGAGTGACCAGCGCCGAGTGACCAGTGCCGAATGCCCAGTGACTGGCGGTGGTGCCGGTTGCCTTTGCTGACAAACATCTTCTTGAGCGCCTGTCGAACCCTGCCTTCAAGGAAGCGCCCCTGCCGGAAACGGACTTGTGCGGTTCCCTTCCGGATTGGGGGATCGGGCAACAAGTCGCGTTTGAGTGTCTCCGGCAGACAGCCGGATCTGCTCACAAAGGGCCGGGACAGTGTGGCTGCCCCGGCACCCGGGTCAAAGGATTACTGTTCCAGCGACCACTGCTGCGGACGATACGGATAGGTCCAGTAGAAGTCGTAGGTCTTGGCTTTGATTGGCTGCACGTTTTTCAGGGTATTGTGGTACATGAAGGGCGCAACGATATCGCCGACGGTGCCGATCTTCAGCAGGTTGTCGACATGGATCTGGGCGATTTCCTGGCCCAGGCGGTTGCTTTCTTCAGAGCCCAATTCAACCTGAATGAACTTTTCCGACAAATCCCAGAGCTTCTTGATGTCCGCAGGCGGCTCGGTGCCTTCCTTGCCGCCGGATTCTTTCCAGGCGGCCCAGCCGAAGCCGGTGCCCGGGTTGAAATAATCACCGAAGGGCGGGATGAAGGCGGTCACATCCTGGGAGACGGTCGGACCGGCGTTGCCGTCATATTTCCAGGTGGTGACATCCAGGTCGTTGTTGTTCCCGGCTGCGCGGTATTCGTCCGAAGTCACTTCCTTCAGGTCGACGCGGACCCCGGCAGCGGACCAGTAGTCGCGCACCAGTTCCATCATCTTCACCGGAACACCCTGGCTGGAATAGACCAGACGGACCACCAGCGGCTTGCCGTCCGGACGCTCCAGCGTGCCGTCGCCATCTTCGTCCTTCAGGCCGATCTCTGCGAGCAGCGCCTTGGCGCCGTCCAGATCAAAAGCGATGTCCTTGTTCAGCATCTCATCGGTGATGAATGACACGGTCTTCGGCTCGGCCGGGACGCCCTGCATCGGCTTGCCCTGGCCCAGATAGACGATCTCGTTGATCTCGTCCCGGTTCATGGCAATGGACATGGCCCTGTTGAAGCGGATGTCGGAGAACAGCTTTGCCAGAACCGGATCCTTGTGGGTGCGGTTGAAGGAGAAGAAGACATTCTCGCCAAAGGTCGGGGCGAAGGAGACGGTGTAGTTGCCCTTGGCTTCGTTTTCCTTCAGGAGCGGAAAATCTTCCAGGAAAACAGCCTGCTGCTTCCAGTCGACTTCACCATTCATGATTTTCAGGTTCTGGACTTCCTTGTCGCCGATATAGGTCTCGGAGATCTCGGAAATATAGGGGAGCTGGTTTCCGGCCGTGTCCACCATGTGGAAATAGGGATTGGCGACCAGCTTGCGGCCTTCGGAGGTTTCCTCAACCACAATGTGGCTCTCCAGTGTCGGCACGACGGCGCGGCCGATCTTGGCCGCCTTGTCGCTGTCTTTCAGGAGCGGGGAGGGAACGTCTTTCCAGTCGGAACCGCCATAGTAGAAATCAACGGCAGCGGCTGCAGTCTCAAAGCCGTAGTCCTTGGCCAGCTTCTCAGCGTCCTTATTGTATTTCGGCATGAACTGGCTGAGGAAATGCTTCGGCTGGAACGGTTGGCCGTAGTCCACGGCAAATCGGTTCAGAATGCCTGGGGTCGGCACAGGGAAGGTGAATTTCACCGTGGCCGGATCAACGGCTTCCACTTTGACCGGCTCTCCGGCAAACAGCCAGCGCCCCGGGGTCTTTTCGTAGACAGCCGGGTTCAGGATGATGTCATTGTACCAGAAGGCAACGTCTTCGGCGGTGAAGGGCTCGCCGTCAGACCATTTGTGGCCTTCTCGCAGCTTGAAGGTCAGCTCGGTATAGTCATCGTTCCAGGTCCAGGACTTGGCGACATTGGGCACGACCGTCTGCAGGTCATCGGAATAGCGCACAAGATTGACGTGGCGCACGGACAGAAGGTCGGATGTGCCCGATTCCGTGCCCTTGGAGATGCCTTTCAGCACGCCGCCATAGGTGCCGATCTTCTGGTACGGGGCCACCACCAGCGGTTCGGCCGGCAGGCGCTCGGACACATCGGCCAGAGCCACATTGCCGAGGATCTTGCCATTCAGGTCGCCAATGGCCGGATTCTGGGCAAAGGCGAGGCTGCAGGAGGCTTTTTCCTCGAACTCGGCCAGTTCGAACTGTTCCGGATAGGCCGGAGTGAGGCCCTGCATGTCTGCAACAGTCACGCTAGGGCAGTTAGCCATGGCAGGGGAGGCCAGAACGGCCAGCGCTGCGCCGGACAGAAGAAGGGATTTGAAGGTCATTTTGGGCTCCTCGACGGGAAAATATGCGATGCCCTAGAAACGCCTGTTTCTTAACAGTTTGATGAAATACCAAAATGTATAATTTTAATCTATAGAATCCTGTCTGACATGAAAGTGTCAAACGCCGCGCAGGCTGTGGCGGAATGCCTCGACGGACGCGACTTTTTCCATGTCCTTCTGCCAGACAACAAAATGGTTTGCGGTCAGGCTCGGGTCGTCGATCTGAACCGCTACGCAGCCATCGCGCTCCGCGATTTCTGCTTCCATGGCGATTCCGACGCCGACACCGGAGCGGATCAGGGTGGCAAGGGCCCCCCATGAGCCAAGCGCCAGAACGGTTTTCGGTTTGACGCCTGCCACGGTGGCCGACGCCTCGAAAATCCGGCGCGTACCGGACGAGCTTTCCCGCTGAAGCAGGGAGAGGCCGGCGACATCCTCCCAGGTGACTGTGTCTTTGCCCCTGAGGGGGTGCTCTGGCGGGGCGGCGATGACGATACGTGTCTGGATCAGCAATTCCCCGTCAAGCCCGGCCGGGATTTCCCGTGCAGTGACAAACCCAATATCGATCTCGCCCGCCTCGAACAGATCCAGAATATCCTGGGTGGCCAGGGCACGGGCCTCAATTGCCACATCGGGATGTTTGGCCATGAAGGCGGAGATCCGGGGGATCGCCAGCTGATAGGTGGAATAGCCGATCCGCAACTGGCCGGACACGAGCGCCCGGTTGCGGTTCAGCTCGGTTTCCAGATCGGCGGTCAGCGCCAGCACGGCCCGGATCTTGGGCAGCAGGCCTTCCAGGGCCGGAGTGGGGGCAACGGAATAGCCGGACTTGGCCAGCAGCTTGGTCTTGTAGCGGCTTTCAAGGCCCTGGATGTGATTGGAGATGGAGGGCTGGGAGACGCCAATTTCCTTGGCAGCGGCTGAAAAAGAGCCGGTGCGGATCACCGCTTCCAGCGCCCGCAACTGCCCCAGGCTCAAATGGCTCTGACTGCGCGGTTTCAATCGTTCCATCGGTGACCGGTCTGTTCTTGAGGCTTCATCAGGGCGTTGCGGCGCCGTATCCTAGGCGGCTCAACCGCCGATTTCCACTGCGTGCCGTCCGTGTTTGGCAGAAGTGTCTGTTCCCTAGCGTAACTTTTTGAGGTGGCAGCCCTTTCAAACAGGACTGTGCTCCGCTAGGCTTTCTGTTGGTTGAAGATCGAAGCACCGCAAACCGTCGCGTTGATAGCGCTTGTTGGGGCAGACCGGAAGCGGAAACATATCCGCCCGGTGGCCGGTGTGCTGAGGTCTTGCACGGGGGAGCAATGTTGATCTGATGCGCAGGTTCATCTACCCGCTTCGTCACAGATCCGGCCCGGCGCTGCGTGCTGCAGGGCCTGTGCTGCTGCTTTCCGGCTGCGGGCTCTCCACAGCACCGATTGTCAACCCGGGCGGGCCGGTGGCGCTTGCCGAACGCGATCTGCTCTTCACTGCGTTCTGGATCATGATGATTGTCGCCGTGCCGGCCATCCTGCTGACGCTGGTATTTGCCTGGCGCTACCGCCAGTCGAACCATACGGCCACCTATACGCCCGGCTGGGGCGGGTCCTGGACCATCGAGACCGTGATCTGGCTGGTGCCTGCGGCAATCATTGTCGTTCTGGGCACGCTCGTGTGGGAGAGCACCCACAAGCTCGATCCCTACAAGCCGGTTGCCTCGGACAAACCCGCTTTCAAGGTACAGGCGGTCGCGCTCGACTGGAAATGGCTGTTTCTCTATCCCGAACTCGGCCTTGCCAGCGTCAATGAGCTTGCCTTTCCCGCTGATCGGCCCCTAACCATTGAAATCACCTCCGACACGGTGATGAATTCCCTGATGATCCCGGCGCTGGGCGGCCAGATCTATGCCATGGCGGGCATGCGCTCAGAACTTAATCTGCTGGCGGACGGGCCCGGCATTTTTGCCGGGCGCAACACCATGTATTCCGGAGACGGGTTTGCCGATCAGCATTTCAAAGCCCATGCACTCGGCCCGGACGGGTTCAAGCTGTGGCGGGCAAAAGTGTCGTCGACGGCTCAGGTGCTGGATGCCCGGGCCTATCTGGCGCTGCACAAGCCAAGCGTTGCCGATCCGGTGACCTATTACGGGTCCTTCGAACCAGGGCTGTTTGAGATCATCCTGCGCAAATACGCGCCGGTTGTCGGTCCTTACGAGAGTGAAGCGGCCGAACTGATCTGCCGGGGGGCTGCGTGATGCTGGGACGTCTGACGGTGGAGGCCATTCCGCTTTATTCCTGGGTTGCTATGGGCGGAGCCGGGGTGACGGTTGGCGGCGGGCTCGCGGTCTTTTTGCTGATTACCTATTTGCGCGCCTGGAAGCATCTGTGGACGGACTGGCTGACCAGCGTCGACCACAAGAAAATCGGCATCATGTATGTGGTGCTGGCCCTGGTGATGCTAGTGCGCGGATTTGTCGATGCGCTGATGATGCGCGCCCAGCAGGCATTTGCGCTCAACAATGACGGCTATCTGCCGCCGGAGCATTTCGAGCAGATCTTCTCCTCCCACGGCACCATCATGATCTTTTTCGTGGCCATGCCGTTCCTGACCGGCCTGATCAACATCATCGTGCCCCAGCAGATCGGCGCCCGGGACGTGGCCTTCCCGTTCTTGAATTCCGTCAGTTTGTGGATGACCGCCGCCGGGGCGGGGCTGGTGCTGATCTCGCTGGTGATCGGCAAATTCTCCACCGCCGGGTGGACCGGCTATCCGCCCTATTCAGGCATTGAATACAGTCCGGGCGTCGGCGTCGATTACTGGCTGTGGGCGCTGATTGTCAGCGGCATCGGCAGCACCGCGTCGGGGATCAATTTCATCGTCACGATCATCAAGAACCGCTGTCCTGGCATGACCTATATGCGCATGCCGATGTTCACCTGGACGGCCCTTTGCATCTCCATCCTGATCGCCTTTGCCTTTCCGGCCCTGACTGTGGTGGCGGTCCAGCTGACCCTGGACCGGAGCCTCGGCTTTCATTTCTTCACCAACGGGGATGGCGGCAACATGATGCTGTTTGCCAACCTCCTTTGGATCTGGGGGCATCCGGAGGTCTATATCCTCATCCTGCCCGCTTTCGGCATCTTCTCCGAGGTGGTCGCCACCTTTTCGCGCAAACGGCTGTTCGGCTATGTCTCCCTGGTCTATGCGACTGCCTGTATCGCCCTTCTGTCTTTTACCGTCTGGCTGCATCACTTCTTCACCATGGGCTCGTCCGCCAATGTGAATGCGGTGTTCGGTATTGCGACCATGATCATTGCCGTGCCGACGGGCGTGAAGATCTTCGACTGGCTGTTTACCATGTACCGGGGACGGATCGAGTTTCACCCAGCCATGGTGTTCACCATCGGCTTCATGGTGACCTTCGTGATCGGTGGTGTGACCGGGGTTCTACTGGCCCTGCCGCCGGCAGATTATCTGATGCACAATTCCACCTTCCTGGTGGCCCATTTCCACAATATGCTCATTCCGGGTGCCCTTTTTGGCTATTTTGCCGGGCTGAATTACTGGTTTCCCAAGGCCTTCGGCTTCAAGCTGGACGCCAAATGGGGCCTGCGCTCGTTCTGGTTCTGGATCATCGGTTTCTATCTGGCCTTCATGCCGCTTTATGTGCTCGGCTTCATGGGGATGAGCCGGCGCATGGAGCACTATGCAGATCCGGCCTGGCAGCCTTATCTGATTGTTGCGGCGCTGGGGGCAGTCTGCGTTCTGTGTGGCATCATCTGCATTGCGGTGCAGCTATACGTGTCTGCCAGGGCCTGGGGCTCGGCCCGGGATGTGACCGGCGACCCGTGGAACGGGCGCACCCTGGAATGGGCGACAGCGTCTCCTCCCGCTCCCTATAACTTTGCGGTTCTGCCGCATGTGCACGAAATCGATGCCTTTTACGACATGAAGCTGCAGGGCACCGCCTACCGGCCTCCGCACGCCTATGAGGCCATCGTGATGCCAAAGAGCAGCGCTCTGGGGCCTTTGCTGGGTGGCCTGTCTTTTGTGCTCGGCTTTGCCATGGTCTGGTATATCTGGTGGCTGGCCGGGCTGGCGTTTCTGGGATGCCTTGTGTGCATTGGTTTTCGCGCCTGTGATGATGACACGGAGTTTGTGCTCCCGGCCGAGGAGGTGGCCAGGCTGGAGGCGGAACGGTTCTCCCGGTTCGGTCCGGCGGACCACCACGACATGCGGGCGTTTCAGCCCATCGGGGCCGCTTCCGGCGCTCCTCTGGCAGGGAGGGCAGGATGAGCGCCACGGCCGGGTCTGAAACGCTTCTTCAACATGAGGAACAGAAGGCGCTGGAGGCGCGGGACTTTGGCTTCTGGGTCTATCTGATGACCGACGCCATTCTTTTTGCCCTGCTATTTGCCTCTTATGTGGTTCTTTCGGGCAATTCAGCGGCCGGACCGGCGGCGCGGCAGCTGTTTGATCTCGCCCACACGGCCGGGGAGACGGTGCTGCTGTTGCTCTCCAGCCTGACCTTCGGGATTGCCTCGATAGCGATGGCCGCAGGCAAGGCGGAGCGGGTGGTGGTGTGGCTTGTGATCACCCTCAGTCTCGGCCTCGGTTTTCTGGCGATGGAGCTTTGGGAATTTCACGGCATGATCGCACAAGGGGCGGGGCCTGGCACCAGTGGCTTTCTGTCCGCCTTCTTCACCCTGGTCGGCACCCATGGCCTGCATGTGGCCTTCGGCGCGATTGGTATCGGCGTGATGATTGGGCAGGTTCTGGTCAAGGGGCTGACGCTGCCGGTGCGCTCCCGTCTGTTCCGGCTGGGGCTTTTCTGGCACTTTCTCGACATTGTCTGGATCGGGATCTTCTCGGTGGTCTATCTGCCGGGGGTGATGTAGGAGACGCACGATGGATCCATCCGCCCAGCCCAGCCTCTCCACCTATCTGACCGGGTTCGTGCTCGCCGCCCTTTTGACGGCAATCCCCTTTGGTCTTGTCTGGGGCGGGCTTTTGACGGGAGTGGCCGTTTATGGGGTCATAGCTGCGGCGGCCCTATTGCAGGTGCTGGTGCATCTGGTGTTCTTTCTGCATCTCAATGTGAGATCGACTCCGGGAGAAAACCTGTTCTTTCTCGGGTTTGCGGCGGTGCTGATCCTCATCATGCTCGGCGGCAGCCTCTGGATCATGTTCGACCTGCATCACCGGATGATGTGAATGGCGCCCGTCCTGGCCTCTTCCTGCCCTTGAAAGTCAAAACTCTTGCGTTTGATCAATGACGGGCGCAACCGTTCGTGCGAGCACGGGCCTGTCTTGTAGCAGGCATAGGAAAAGCTCATGTCAAAGATGAAAGCTGCCGTTGTGCGGGCCTTCGGGGACCCGCTCGACCTGTGCGAAGTCGACAAGCCTGAGGTGAAGGACGGCAAGATCGTCGTCAAGGTGATGGCCTCGGGCGTGTGCCATACGGATCTGCATGCCGCAAATGGCGACTGGCCAGTCAAACCCAATCCGCCTTTCATTCCGGGCCATGAGGGCGTCGGGGTGGTTGCTGAGGTTGGTGCCGGGGTGACATCGGTGAAGGAAGGAGACCGGGTCGGGATACCCTGGCTCCATTCGGCCTGTGGTCATTGCAAACACTGCATGGGTGGCTGGGAGACCCTGTGCACGGACCAGCAGAACACCGGCTACAGCGTCAATGGCGGCTTTGCCGATTATGTGCTCGCCGATCCGGACTATGTCGGTCATCTTCCCGACGGGCTGGAGTTTGCTCCGGCCGCGCCGGTCCTGTGTGCGGGTGTGACCGTCTATAAAGGTCTCAAGGAAACCGAGGCCCGTCCGGGGCAAACGGTGGTGATCTCCGGCATTGGCGGCCTCGGTCACATGGCCGTTCAATATGCCAAGGCCATGGGGCTCCATGTGATTGCGGTCGATATTTCCAGGGACAAGCTTGATCTGGCCAGCTCTCTTGGGGCGGACAAGGTCATCAATGCACTTGAAACCGACCCGGTAGCTGAAGTTCAGGCAGGCGGTGGTGCCGAAGGGGTTCTGGTCACCGCCGTTGCGGGCAAGTCCTTTGAACAGGGTGTCGGGATGCTGGCCCGTGGCGGCACCATGAGCCTTGTTGGTCTGCCGCCGGAGGACTTTCCGCTGTCGATCTTCGACACGGTGCTGAACGGCAAGACAATCCGCGGGTCTATTGTCGGCACCCGCCTTGATCTGGCCGAGTCGCTGCAATTTGCCGCAGAAGGCAAGGTGGCCGCCCATTATTCGGAAGAGACGCTGGCGGATGTGAACAGTATTTTCGACCGGATGAAGGCAGGCGCCATTGACGGGCGGATCGTGATGGCGATCTAGAGGGCATCGTGCGCTAAGTCTGCACCATTTGATGCTGGAAAGCAGTTCCTTCGGCAAGGCGCTTTGCGCAGCGGGATGCGGTGTATCGCGCAAGCGAGGCAACGCTGCCTATGGGCTGCGTTCCATCACCCGAGGGGCCGGTCTGCTTTGCCCGCTGACATCGTTGGATCGCACTTTTGGTGGGAAACACCAGGGCGCGCGATCCGCCTCCTCAGCAGACAAAGCAGATCCGGTCAAATCGCGCAGACGTGTCGCACGATGCTCTTGGGGCCGCGGCCGGGGCCGGAAGTGGTGGTGGTCTGGTCTTCATCTGCGCTGCTGCTGTTTCCGGCCCAGTTCTGCAGGCGCGAATCTGGGGCATATTCGAGCAAAGCGCCGGTTTTGGTTTGACGAAGTGGGGTGCGTTTTACTTGAATTGATTTAATTTTAAATTGTAAAAATTTCCTATAAATTCTGTAAAAATACGTAGTGTAGTGAATTTATTTTCAATCTAGGGTATTATTTGTATCGTTTTTTGTTTTTTTATTTTTATCTGTTTAGTTATGCGCTCGTAAGTCAATATTAAGTCTTTTTTTTTAAGGTTAGACCCTACGGAATATCGTGATGTTAGGGGGACCCGCCGCCATGAAGCTTGCAAAGCCGGCGATTTCAACACTTGTAACGACCGCCACCAAGCAATTGATGGCCAATGTGATGATTGCAGATAGCGACTACAATATCGCCTATCTGAATGATTCGCTCATTGAGCTTCTGAAAGAGGCTGAACCGGATATCCGCCAGAAATTCCCGGATTTCCGGGCGACCGAGCTTATCGGCAAATCGATTGATATCTTCCACAAGAACCCGGCCCACCAGCGTGGCCTGCTGTCGTCCCTGACATCCGTGCACAGGGCGACCATCCAGATCGGTGACAGGAGTTTTGACCTGATCGCCAGCCACATCAACAAGGGCGGCAAGAGGATTGGCACTGTGGTTGAGTGGGGCGATGCGGCCGAGCGGCTGCAGAACCTGGAATACGGGGCCAAGATCGAGGCGCTTGGCAGGTCCCAGGCGGTCATCGAGTTTACTCCGGACGGCACCATTTTGGATGCCAATGACAATTTCCTGAACGCGCTCGGGTATTCGCTTGCGGAGGTGCGTGGCCAGCATCACCGGATCTTTGTGGACCGGGACTTTGCAGCCTCCGGCGACTATGTCCGGTTCTGGGAAGAGCTTGCGGCAGGCAATTATCAGGGTGGGGAATTCAAGCGGATCAACAAGTCCGGCGGAGAGATCTGGATCCAGGCGGTCTATAACCCGATCTTCAATGAGCAGGGCGAGCCTTATAAGGTGGTGAAATTCGCGACCGACATCACCGCGCAAGTGGAAGAACGCCGGCGGCGCGTGGATGTACAGGCCACGATCGACAAGGATCTGCAGGCAATTACCACCTCTCTGTCAGAAACGGCTCAGCAGGCAACCACCTCCGCAGATGCCTCTGCCCAGACCTCTGCCAGCGTGCAGACGGTGGCAGCGGCAACGGAAGAACTGGTGGCCTCCATTCAGGAAATCAGCCGTCAGGTGCAAACCGCCCAGAGCGTGTCTGCCGAGGCGGTGTCGGAGGCAGGCAAGTCCAGCGAGATCATGTCTGGCCTGTCGGAAGACGCCAAGACCATCGGCAATGTCATTGATTTGATCGACAGCATCGCCAACCAGACCAACCTTCTGGCGCTCAACGCCACAATCGAGGCAGCACGGGCCGGGGAGGCGGGCAAGGGCTTTGCGGTGGTTGCCTCGGAGGTCAAGAGCCTTGCCTCCCAGACCAGCAAGGCAACAGAGGAGATTTCGGCCCAGATCGTCAACATGCAGGCGACGACGGATCAGGCGGTGCAGGCGATTGAGTCGATCATGGGCATCATCAGTCAGGTCAGTGAGATCTCGGCCAGCATCTCTTCCAGCGTGGAAGAGCAGAATGCGGTGACGCAGGAGATTTCCAGCAATATGCAGACCGCTTCCGAAGGGGCGGAACTGGTGGCCTCCAACATCAAGTCGATTTCCAACTCCACTGCCGAAATCGACGCTGCGGCCCACAAGGTCCGCGAAGCCTCCCGCTCCGTGGCTTAAGGGCCGCCGCCGCGCCGGGGCCGGTGCAAGGCTGCTTGGGAATCGAACCCGTCCGCCGTTCCGGCGGGCGGTTTTTCTTTTGTTAGAGGCATCGCGTTCCGTCAGCTTCCCGTCTTACGGCCTGAAATCAGAGCGATAACCGCAAAGAGAACACAGATCGCCTTCACATAAGTGCGGCACACCCTGGGGAATCTGATCCCGGACAGGCGAAGCGGATTTTCAGGATGCTTTCACCAGCCGCTGCCAGGCGGTTTCATCAGCCGCTTTCAGTTTTGCCAGAGCTGCTTCCGCTTCGGTCTGCAGCGTGTCCTTGTTCCTGTCTTTGACGGCTTCAATCTCCTCGACCAGCCTGTCAATGTCCGGCAGGGGCGTGGCTGTGGCTGTCGACAGGGTCTGAAGGGCTTCGAGGATCTTGCCAAGCTGTTTGCCGTAACTGGCCACATCGGTCTGGATCTTCTGTTCCAGCTCGATATTGCCCTTGATCTCCGGCGACAAAAACCGCGGAACGATTTCCTGGGTGACATTCCCGGAAAATGGGGCCTTGAAAATCGGGGCCCAGACGTCAAATGGATTGGTCACACTCGCGTTCCTTTCACATCGAGAGGGGGAACGGCGCAAATCGCCCGTGTCTGGAAAGGCTTTGCGCTTCCCGGTCCAGAGTGTGAAGTTTACCATAAGCGAAGGGGCTTGCGGTGCTCCGGCCAAGCTGCGGTCTGCTGGAATTTTCAGCAACACCCTGACGAACCGCAACGTGCTTGTTGGCGCATAAGCGTAAGATGAGGAAAATATCAAAAAATCAGGGAGTTCATGGTGCCGGCAGCAGGATTCGAACCCGCGACCCCGAGATTACAAATCACGTGCTCTACCAGCTGAGCTATACCGGCGCCGGGAAAGGCTTCTACCAGATTGCGGCCGCTTGTCCATGCCCTGAAGACGTTTTTTGGGGCAAGACGGCTAAAAAACCGCCAAGCCCCTCAGACCCTTTGAAAAATTGCATTGCCTCTGTGGATAATCCGGGCAGGGGGCGGTGGTGACGCATGGGCGGAGATCATTGAAGCCCGAGTACGGAGCAATTGACCCTTTGGCGTGTCAGAGGCCCATCTTCATGCGCGCCACATATAAGGACAGCACTGCCGCGTTGGAGACGTTCAAAGAGCGGATCTCACCGGGCATGTCGAGCCGGGCCAGCAGGCCGCAGGCCTCGCGCACCCCCTGGCGGACGCCTTTGCCCTCAGAGCCAAGCACCAGAACCGTCTTGTCCGTGAACTGCGTGTCTTCAAGGCTGGCCGGACCGTCGCTGTCCAGCGCGATGGCGCCGAAGCCCTGGGTTTTCATTTCGGTGACAAAGCGGGCCATGTTCTTCACCCGCACATGTTTGATCATGTCGAGCGCACCAGAGGCGGATTTGGCAAGCACCGGGCCTTCTTCCGGAGCGTGGCGTTCGGTGGTTACCACCGCATCCGCGTCAAGAGCCACGGCCGAGCGCAGGATTGCACCCACATTATGGGGGTCTGTCACCTGGTCCAGGGCCAGAACCAGCCGGGCGCCTTTCAGTTCTTCCACCCCATAGGCGGGCAGGGGATCGGCCTCCAGAATCATGCCCTGGTGGACTGCGTCCTTGGTCACCATCCTGCCGAGGGCCCTTGGCATCAGGGTCTCCACCGGCACATCTATGGCAACACTGCGCTCCGACAGCCGGTTCTGCGCGTTTTCGGTTGCATAAAGCTTCAGCCGCTTGCGGTCGGGATTGGCAAAGGCGGCTTCAACCGTGTGCAGCCCATAAAGAAGGACGGGGCCTTCGGGCGGAAGGCCCGGGCGGCGCGGGCCCGGCTTGCCGCCTGCCTTTTTGGAAAAGCGGGCGCCGGACGGCGTGCCGGAGCGGGATCTGGCCGGTTTTGGCCGGTCCGAATTTGAATTCTGCGTCATGGGGCAGCTCTAGCGCCAAACCGGGGCCAGGGGAAGGGGGCAGCCGTCTGCCGTATCGTTTCATAGGCCAGATCACGCAGTCCTCTTGGAAGATTGAGGGTCCGAAGGGGCATCTCATCAGGGGGCGGCGGTTGTTGCGTCCTGTTATGCTCATGGATCTGTCTTGGCGCTCGCACCGTCCGGGCCGCCGCGCCGGGACCTTTGAGCGGCGGCGCTCTATATCCGCTGCCGTGGGTGGTGTCGCATCCCGTGCGGGGCGGCGCAGGTGGGAGGCTTCGCTGAATGGACTTTCCTGTTTCTTGGAAGAAGGGCGAGGTCTCGCATCAAAAAGGGGCTGAGCTTTCATGCTGGCGGTCTGTCGTTCAGGCGGGCGCTCGGCTCCATTTGCGGCTCTGACACGGCCTTCGCTTCGGTACAAGAACCAGGAAGGGACTGTTTTTTCAAAGGTGTGACACTTTCAGGCGACCCCTATGGGGACGCCAGGCAGGCGCGCCAAGTTGTCCACAGGTACAGCGTTAAGCTGGGGCCATGAACGGGAAAAGGGGCGGGAAACCGTGACATCGGGCCCTGGGGAAGGCACTCTCGTGCAGACGGCAAGCAAGGCATTCTCGAGCGTTCGGAGCAGGTGTTTCGAACGTCATCCTGATTTTGTGCATTTCTTTGCAAAATCAGCGTTGACACGGCAGGGCCGCATCTGCATAACACGCGCCACGGGATTGCTCGCCCCTTCCGGGCGGGCTCTCCGGTAAAAGCCATCCTGATCGCTTCGGCGTGAAGCAGGACGAGATGGAGGAGTGCCCGAGTGGCTAAAGGGGACGGACTGTAAATCCGTTGGCTATGCCTACGTTGGTTCGAATCCAACCTCCTCCACCATCGTTCCTGGTTCTCTCGTTGTGCGGGTGTAGCTCAATGGTAGAGCAGCAGCCTTCCAAGCTGACGACGAGGGTTCGATTCCCTTCACCCGCTCCATCATGGGGCTAACCGGAGTGTCCGGAACGGAAGGCTCTTTCGCCCGGAAATCCTGAAAAATAGTTCTACGGGAAGCAATTCGTCGCTCGCGGATCTGTCCAAGGCGCCGGAGAGTGGCCCGACTCGAGCCTATATCGACCGAACCGAGTATTGGACAGAGAGCGACGCCGATGGCGAAGGAAAAATTTGAGCGCACGAAGCCGCACGTTAACATTGGCACGATTGGCCACGTTGACCATGGCAAGACGACGCTGACAG
>NZ_JBSWYH010000033.1:0-53141 GCF_056161025.1 Roseibium sp. AWQ4_254 | reverse complement strand
CGGTGTTTGGGGACTGTTCGGCAAGGAGCAGGTTGCAGGGCGATATGGTTTATCGTTCAAAACCTGGGACGCAGCTGAACAGTCCTCAAACTCGGCCTCGGTGGCCTGCTCCGGCCCGCCGGACTGCGTTGCGCCGCTTGAACGGCCAACCAAGCCGTCCTGCGCAACGCGCCTTGCCGGCCAATCCGGACCAGCGCCATCAGATGGGTTTCTATCTAGTGAGGTTGGCATGAAGCTCTGCTTTGCTATCGAGGCGGACGTCCCGCGCGGCCAAATCTGCAGCGGAAATCGTATAGGAGACTCCCGGCCACAGGCATCTTACGCGCCGCAATCTAAAGTCACACCAGGCACCACACCTCAACTTCACCGAGCCAGATATCATGGGCGACAACAAAAAAAATTCACCACTACAGTTCAAAAATTGTCGAAGTCCGTGGCGTTAAAATCTTCAAATTATTGGATTTATTGATTTTAATTTCCCGCTTACTTACGCTAAGGAAATTTGATACGAGATCAGCATATTTTTCAAATTTCTAAATGGTGAAATGAATTGCGCAATATAGAAAAGCATTTTACTTTTTCAGTCAGTCGACACATTTGTTGAGGGGGATGAATGGCCCGGCTATGTGCTTGGAGGCATTTAATACAGGACCCAGGCACAGACCCGGTCCGCCGCATTTTCCGGCGTTCTCCATTCCCCGCCCGCTACGGCGCATCAACACTGTGCCGGATGGATGACATTCGGTTTCAGACTGGGTGCATAACCGGGTCCGCAAGGACCTGTTGTGGCAACGGCGCAAATCGGCCTTGTCTCCTGTCATCTGGCACGTCAAGCTGTTGCCAGACCCGTGACCAAGGTTGACCGTCCCCGACCCGCTCAGAAACGGAAGGAGGCGAAATGGCATATATTTTCGAACCCCATGACAGGCCCAGCGTGGCCGTTCAGGACTCTGAGCACCGCATACCCGTGCGCCGGATCTTCTGCGTTGGGCGCAACTTTGCCGCCCATACCCGTGAAATGGGCAATGATCCGGACCGGGATCCCCCGTTTTTCTTCACCAAACCGGCCGATGCGGTCGTGGATTCGGGGCAGACGATCCCCTATCCGCTCGACACCAACCATCTGCACTATGAAGCTGAACTCGTGGTGGTTCTCGGCAAAGGCGGGAACAACATTGCCAAGCCCGACAGCCTCGCCCATGTGTGGGGCTATGCCGTCGGGAACGATCTGACCCGAAGGGACCTGCAACTGGCCGCCCGTGCCCAGGGACATCCCTGGGATCTGGGCAAGGCATTTGACCGCTCTGCGGTTGTCGGGCCGGTCCATCCGGTGGAACGGGTCGGCCACCCGGAGGAGGGATCAATCCACCTGGCCGTCAACAATGCCACAAAACAGGAAGCCAACCTGGCGGAAATGATCTGGTCCGTTGCAGAAATCATCGCCATCCTGTCCCGCTCGATCGAGATGAAACCGGGCGACCTGATCATGACTGGCACCCCGGCAGGGGTTGGCCCGCTGGTGAAAGGGGACACCTGTACTGTTTCCATCGAAGGGCTGGGGGCAATTTCAACCACGATTGCAGCCTGACGCGGCTTGTGCCCTTCAGACCACCACGTCGATCTCCGGCGGGTCCCGGCCCTCAAGCAGAGCGGTCAGATTGGCGACCATGCGGGTGACACTTGGGGCAAACGCATCGGCCGAGACAGCCGCGATATGCGGGGTGTTGATGGCCGTGTCCAGGCCAATCAGCGGGTTGGTCGGGGCCGCCGGTTCCTGGGAAAAGACATCACTTGCAGCGCCGCGCAGATGCCCGCTCCGCAAGGCTTCTGCCAGATCCGCCTCCACCACAACGCCGCCCCGCGCCACATTGACCAGGAGCGCGCCCGGCTTCATCAGGCCAAGCGTGCGCGTGTTGATCAGGCCTCGTGTGGCATCCGTCAGAGCGCAATTGAGACTGACCACATCGGCGGTTTGCAAGAGCGTCTCCAGCGGCGCATAGCGCACGCCCAGCGCCTCTTCCGTCTCCTTTGGCTGCGGCGTTCTGCCCGTATAAAGGATCTCACATCCAAAGCCCGCGAGCAGACGGGCAAGCGCCTTGCCCACATGGCCAAGCCCGACAATTCCGACCGTCTTGTCCGAAAGCCGCATGGACGTCGCCGCAAGGTCCCCCTTGGGCCAGCCTCCGGCAGCGACTGCCACATGGCCGCGCACCAGATTGCGGTTAAGGGCCAGGATCAGGCCTAGGGCTGTTTCCGCAACAGCAACCGCATTTGATCCGGTAGTGCGCAGCACCCGGACGCCGTGGTCCCTGGCCGCCGCGCAATCAATCGCATCATAGCCCACCCCCCATTTATGGACCGCCTTTAGCCCCGGGGTTGCCATCATCTGGGCGGTCACCGGAACATCGGAGACAATCGCAAAGCTCATGCCCTCCAGCGCTTGCCGCTGCGCATCCGGATCTCTGGAGGCGGCCGTGGCCAAATGCCACCCCTCCGGCATCAAGGCCTGCATCCGCTCCAGCCGCTCTTGCGGCATCGGGTCGAGAACAACCAGCCGGGTCATGCGGCGCCTCCGTCTTGCATCTTTGCCTCTTGTCGGGAATGTTTGTCCTCGTCCGGCGCCTTGTCCGGCCAGAAGCGCACGCCGGGGCGCGCCAAACCTCCGCCAAGGGCCATCACTGTGCCGTCAGCACGCCAGCAGGCCGCGCCCGCCATGCCTTCTTCGTCAAAACCAACGGCATTCATGCCGCCACCAACATGGGGCACCATTTTGACCTCATGCCCCTTGGTCTCAAGCGCGCCAGCCACCGGTGCGAACGCCTGTTCCAGTTCCACTTCCGCACCTTGGGTCCACAGCCGCGGCGCTTCGACCGCCTGCTGAAGGCTCATGCCGTGATCAATCAGGTTGACGATGGCCTGGAACGCAGACGGGAAAATCCTCAAGCCCCCCGGCAGGCCGAGCGCAAAGCGGGGCGCCCCGTCCTTGCTCACGATCATGGGCGCCATCGACGTCGGCACCCGTTTGCCCGGTGCAATGGAGAGCGCCCGGCCTGGACGCGGGTCGTAATTCATCATGTAATTGTTGGGGACGATCCCGGTGCCCGGCACCATGATGCGTGCCCCGAACAGGCCATTGATCGTGTGGGTGGCCGAAACGATATTGCCGTCCCGGTCCGCCACCGTGACATGGGTCGTGTCCCGGCTTTCATAGGCGCCGGGCGCAGCACCCGGCGCTCCAGCGGCTTCCAGGCGTGCGCGGCACTCGTCAGCGTAGGCTTTGGAGGTCAGTCTTTCCACTGGCACATCGACAAAATCCGGATCGCCGGAGGCCGCCCTCCGATCCTCAAAGGCCAGGGCCATGACACGCACAAGCAGATCCAGGCTGTCCGGAGTTCCAAAACCCATGGCCTTCACGTCGAAGGCTTCCAGGATGTTCAGCATCTGGGTGATATGAACCCCGGAGGAGGCTGGAGGTGGCGGCCCTGCAATCTCAAAACCGCGATAGCTGCCGGTAATGACCCCACGTTCCACCGGCGCATAGTCGCGCAGGTCCTGCGAGGTCACCCAGCCTGCATCCGGTCCGCCGGTGGCCAGGCATTCCACCAGCGCCTCCCCCAAAGCGCCGCCGTGAAGGGCGCCAGCGCCTTCCTTCGCGATCAGACGCAGGCTGTCGGCGTAGTCATGCATGAACACACGCTCGCCAAAGCGCGGCGGGCGGCCTTCCGGCAGCATCACCTTTGCCATGGCCGGGTCAGCCGCCAGATCGGCCTGGGTCTCGCTAATGGCACCGCCCAGATAATGGGTTGCCAGAAAGCCCTTTTCAGCGGCCCGGATCGCCGGGTCCACCAGATCGGCGAAGGGAAGTTTGCCATGGGCCTGATGCAGTTTGCACCAGCCGGCCAGATTGCCTGGGACCGCCACTGCAGAGGGGCCGACCGTGTTGCGCCGGTCTGTCACATCCATGGAATGGGGACTGTCAGACAGCGGCTCATAGATCTGCGCATGCATGGTCTTTGCAGCACAGGCGAGCGCATCCATCACGACATGGGAGCCATCGCTGAGGCGCACATGGGAAACGCCGCCCCCGGCGATCCCAACCATCATCGGCTCAACCACGGTCAGGGTCAAAAGCGCAGACACAGCCGCATCAATGGCATTCCCCCCGGCGGCAAGCATCTGCGCCCCGGCGGCGCTGCCAAGCGGATGGTTTGTCACCACCATGCCGTTCGGGCCATAGGCCGGCTGTTTTTCACACGTGAAGGAAAGAGACTGGGACATGGGGGCATCCAGGGCGGCAGACGGATCGGGAAGCTGCCGGATCAACCGCCAGGACGGGGCTGACGCAGTCTGACCGGCAGGAGATGCTCTGCTCTTACACCGCTGGAATGCGGCCCGCCAGAGCAAATCGGAACACTCACCCGGTCAGACGCGCGAACCTTTCCAGCATCAGGATCAGGCCCAGACCAGCCGGTCAAGCGCAAAATCCGGCGGGGCTCCCTCAAGACCTGCCTGGACGCCGCCGCGCACAAGCAGGGTTTTCAGGCCCACCGCTGCCGCACCGGCAATGTCATGCGTCGGGCTGTCTCCAATCATCAGCACCCGTCCGGGAGCCGGGTTTCCAAGAGTTTCCAGCGCTGCGGCAAACAGGGTGCGTGCCGGTTTGCCGACCACCTCCACCGGCCCGCCCATTTGCGCGTAGTCGGCAGCCACCGCCCCGGGGGCAAAACCGCTGCGTCCCTTGTCGGCCAGCAGAAGATCCGGGTTCACCAAAAGCACCGGAACCTTGCTTTCAGCATAGGGCCGCAGACTGTCCGCATATGTCTCCCGGCTCTTTTGAAACGGTTCGACAGCCGCCAGGACAATCAGGTCCGCAGGGGCGCCCGGCTGCACCTGGACCAAATCAAGCCCGTCCAGCAACTCCGTTTCCCCCTCCCGGGCGATCAGCAGCACCGAAGGGGATCCGGAATATGTCCTGATTTTCTGCCGGGCCAACTCGCCGGAGCTGATGACTGCGCAAAAGAGATCTTCGGGAAACCCGAGCCGGGCCAGCCGGGCTGCGTTGGTCCGTGCCCGCTTGCCGGAATTGGTCAGAGCGGCAACGGGAATGTCTCTTGCCTTCAGCGCCGAAAGGGTTTCAACAGCACCCGGAAAGGCCCTTTCCCCGTCATGGAGCACCCCATACTGGTCAACAATGATGGCGTCGAATGCAGATATGATCCCGGACAGGCCAGCAATTTCCCGGGTCATGGCTGAAGGCCCGCAAGAGCCAGACGGGCAACCCCGGCAGCCGCCTGATCAGAGCGCGCGGGCGCCTCATCCATCCCGAGGGCGGCAAACCTCAAGGCACGCCAGACAGCGTTGCCTGCACCGCCACCGACCGTCCGCACAGACCGCAACGCCGGAGCGCCGAGCTCCACAAGACGGCGGTATCCATCCGCTTCGATCCGGGCCATGACTTCCAGCATGCCTTTCAGAAACAGGGCGTCATCTGCGGGCCGGGGGGACAGCCTTGGGGCAAGATCCGGGTCACTGACCGGAAACCGCTCTCCAAGCTTGAGTAGGGGATAATAGTCTAGGCCGGACGGAATTGCCGGGTCAATGCGGGCGGACAGACTGTCCAGCACCTCGCCGGAAAAGAAATGGGCCAGCACGCCGCCCCCTGTATTGGACGCCCCGCCCGCAAGCCACATGTCGCCGATCCGGTGGCTGTAGATGCCATATTCAGGGGCGAAGACCGGCTGTTCGCACAAGAGTTTCAGCGTCAGCGTCGTGCCAAGGGCAGTCACCGCGTCCCCGGGCCGGGAGGCGCCTGTTGCCAGAAAAGACGCACAGCCATCGGTAACGCCTGCGATCAGCATCGCTCCTGCCGGAATGCCATGGCCCCCATAAACCGTGCCTGAGCGGGTGCCTGCCGGAACGACTTCAGGCAGAAGCTGCAAACGCAAAGGCGTTTGCGCGAGCCACGCAGGCCAGGTCCGGGCAACGGGGTCATAGCCCGTCTTCAGGGCATTGCTTTCATCGGACGGAACCGGCGCTCCGGCAAGAAGCCCGGCAATCCAGTCCGCCTGGTGCACGATCCGCGCCGTACCGGGCCGGTCCTGCAACACGATGGCCCGCGCCAGCGCGGAAGCCGCCCCATGGGCAGCGCTCTCGCGCGGGGCCGCGCGTTTTATCATGTCAACGATTGCCGGATTATCCACCGCATCATTATACATCAACGCCTCACCAATGGGCGCGCCTGCCGCATCCAGCGCCAGCACCGTTCCGGACGTTCCGTCGACAGACACGGCCCCGACCGCCGTCAGCGCACCCTCGGCGCGCAGGTCCGCGAGCACCTTTTCCAAAGCTGCTTGCCAGATCTGCGGGGCGCGCCGGCTGGCACCAAAGGCCTCCATGCGGGCTCCAGCCTCCGCCGTGATCTCCCCGTCCGGGCCCAGCACAACGCCCCGGACGCCGGAGGTGCCAATATCAATTCCGAGCGCATGGGACCCAGTCATGGCGTCTTCTGCGCCAGTCTCGCTGTGCGCTGGTTTTCAAGCGCCTGACGGTATTTTTCCGCATCCCACCCCAGGAGCTGGGACACGTCCTCATGGGTCAACCGCGTCGGGGCTTCCGGCAGGCGGAACACCACCTCGCCCATCATTTCAGCCACCGCCCAGCAGGCCGGGGTCGCATCCTCCGGAAGGGCCGCGCCCAGCCCTTCTAAAAACGCCAGCTTGGCCGGCGGCCCCGGCGGCGGGGTGACCGGCAAGCCGCTGCTGAACGGTTCCGGCCCCAGAAAGATCACCTGATCGGGAAAGAGCGCCGCCCCGAGAGCTGCTTTCAAAACCGCCGGATGAAAGGCAAGCGCAGTTGTCGCCCCGGCGCCGAGCGCCGACCAACCCGTCCCTTCAAGGGCCTGAGCAAGCTCCCGGGCCGGAGCGGCCTCCGGCACAGGACCGGGGTCAAATTGCCGGGAAACCTCATTCAAACGGGCTTCCGCGTCCGCCACGGTCTCCCCGGTCACAATCAGGCCGTGGTTCTGCAATACGGCCCCTTTGGTGCCCGGTCTCCAAGCGTCCAGAATGGCAGCCGCCAGCTCCGCCCCGGGTTTGCAATAGGGCACCAGAACCAGCCTGTGACGGTCCAGAGCGGCAGCGGACACAGGGCCAGTGGAACAGGCCAGCGTGGCCACACAATGGGTGTGCAACACAACGGGCTCGTCAAGGGCCGCATGGAAACTGGTCTCAATGGAGGGGCGCAGATCACCGCCCAGCAGAAACGCACCGGGCGTGTCCGCCGCCGGGCTCTTTTGCAAGAGAGCCGTTTTCATCGCTGCCGCATCGACTGGCGCAAAAATAGTGTCCTTTTGGGCGTCGGCCAGCCAGGTTCCGGAAGCCTTGACCAGCATCTGCCCATCAGCCTTCAAGGAGACATTGCCGCCCGGCCCCTGGATCTGCAGCGGGTTGGTGCCAAGGCGCACGGCAGCTGCTTTCAGGGCACTGAATTCCGGACTGCGGGATAGCGCGTCAATCGTCATGCAGCACACTTTCTTTCAAGCCACTTTTCTACCGCCTGACGCTCCGAACCGTCCAAAAACAGATAATGCTTTGAGCGGCGGGTCAGCATGTCCTCGGCGGTCAGGGCCCATTCATGCTCCATCATCCATTCCGCCTCACGCGCATAAAACAGTCCGCCGAAATGCTGACCGAGATCGTCCAGTTCCCCGGCCCTGCCCAGCAGCTTTTCCGCTTCCTTGCCATAGCTGTGCGCATAGTGGCGGGCCAGCGCCGGCGGCAGCCAGGGGTAAGCCGTCTGAAAGCCCTCAAACCAAGACATAAACTCCCCCTGCGGCAGATCACCTCCCGGCAGCGCTTCTGCTCCGGTCCATGCCCCCCCCATCTGCGGGAAGAGCGGGCGCAAATGATCCAGAGCAGCCTCGGAAAGCTTGCGATAGGTGGTCAGTTTGCCCCCAAAGGCCGACAGGAGCGGAGCCCGCCCGTCTGTGCCGCCATCCAGCTCAAACGTATAGTCCCGCGTGACGGCCGAAGCGCCTTTTGAACTGTCATCGTCAAAGAGCGGGCGCACACCGGAATAGGCGGAGACAACGTCGTCAGAGGTCAGATCCGTCTTGAAATACGTATTGAGGATTTCCAGCAGATAGCCGGTTTCCGCCGCATCAACGGCCACCTCCTCGGGCTGGCCGGAAAAGGGAATGTCCGTCGTGCCGACAAGGGCAAGATCGTCAAAATAAGGATTGACGAAAATCAGCCGTTTGTCCGGGGCCTGCAGCACATAGCCGTGATTGCCCTGCCACCAGCGTTTCAGGATCAGGTGGGAGCCCTTCACGAGACGGATGCTCTTGGCGGAGTTCACCCCGGCCGCCTGACCGATCACCTGTTCGACCCAAGGCCCGGCCGCATTGAAGACTGCACGGGCCATCACCTCGCTGGTGCCCTCCTGCCCCCGCAAGGCCACCCGCCACAGGTCTCCCTCCCGGCGGGCCGAGATGACTTCCGTACGCGGCCGGACCTCCGCGCCCCGGCGGGCCGCGTCCACAGCATTCAGGATCACCAGCCGGGCATCATCCACCCAGACATCATAATAGGCAAAAGCGTGTTTATAGGCCTCACGCAGCATGTCGCCTTCCGGCTCCCGGTCGAGCCGGAGCGCACTGGTTCCAGGGATCTTCCGGCGCCCGCCCAGATGGTCATAGAGGAACAGTCCGAGACGGATCAGCCAGCGCGGCCGCTGCCCCGGGGAATGGGGCAGCACAAGCCGGAGCGGCCAGGCCAGATGCGGGGCGGCATTCAACACCACTTCCCGCTCGATCAAGGCTTCGCGCACCAGCCGGAATTCATAATATTCCAGATATCTCAGCCCGCCATGGATGTATTTTCCCGATCTCGACGAGGTGCCCTGGGCCAGATCATCCTTTTCCGCCAGCAGCACTTTCAGGCCCCGCCCCGCCGCATCCCGGGCAGTGCCAGCTCCGTTGATACCGCCGCCAATCACAACGAGATCATAAGGGGTTGCCATCAGATCAGGCCTTTTTGGAAGGTTTCTTGGATTTAGGGGCTGGTTTGGCGAGTTTCTTGTGGTCGTCCTGAACGCCATAGGAGCCGAACGCCTTGGCGGTTTCGGCAATATCGGCCTCGGACAGCAGCACCGGCCCGCCGATCAGCAGCGTGTTGTAATATTGCTTGGCGATGGTCTCCAGTTCGACCGCCAGCCACATGGCTTTTTCGATATTTTCCCCCACCACAATCGAACCGTGATTGGCCAAAAGGCAGGCGCAGCGGTCCTTCAAGGCATCAATCGCATGTTTGGAGAGGGCCGCCGTCCCGAACGTGGCATAGGGCGCGCAGCGGACATCCGTGCCGCCGAAGGCCGCCATCATATAGTGGACCGGCGGGATCGGTTTGCGGGCAATTGCCAAAGTGGTGCAATAGGTCGGGTGGGCATGCACCACAGCGCCCGCCTCCGGCCGGGCTTTCAGAATGTCGAAGTGAAAGCGCCATTCGGTCGAGGGTTTCAGCGGCCCCTCCCAGGTGCCATAGTCCGCCTCAAAGGGCATGGAGGCGATCATGTCCGGCGTCATCGCCTCATAGGGGGTCGCCGACGGGGTGATCAGCATCCGGTCCTCGAACCGGGCCGAAATATTGCCGGATGTGCCCTGATTCAGGCCGGAGGCATTCATGAACCGGCATTTGTCGATAATGGCCTGGCGCAGGTCTTTTTCAGCTTTTTTCAAGTTTCTCTCCTCAACACGGATTGAGTGGCGGCTCACCGGCCAGCCAGCGTCTGACTTCTTCAGCTGCCTTGGCAGCCGCGATCCGGACAGTTTTTAAGGACGCGCCCGCGATATGCGGGGTCAGGGTGACATTGGGCAGCCCGAGCAGCGGCCAGTCGGGCGGCACCGGCTCGATGGCAAAGGTCTCCAGCATGGCGCCACCCAAATACCCCTCCGCCAGAACCTCATGGAGCGCGTCATAATCCATCAGCGGCCCGCGGGCCGTATTGACCAGAACAGCCCCCGGTTTCATGGCCCGAAGCGTGTCCGCATTCATCATGTTGCGGGTCTCTGCCGTCACCCTTGGGTGCAGGCTGACCACGTCGGACAGGCTGAGCAGCGTGGCCAGATCCACCTTTTCCACGCCGCCCTTGGCATCGTCTGGGTCCAGCTGGACATAAGGGTCGCAGACCAGAACCCGGGAGCCGAAGGCCCGCAGCAGCTTGACCACCCTTGTGCCGACCGCGCCATACCCGATAATGCCGACGGTCATGTCGGATAATTCGTCCCCGGTCACATCGGCCCGGTAAAGGTCGCCGCGATAGTCGCCCTTGCGCAGGGCATCATGACCTTTTGTGATGTTGCGGGTTTCGGCAATGATCGCGCCGATGGTGAATTCGGCCACTGCAGACGCATTTCGGCCCGGCGTGTTCACCACTGTAACGCCATGCTCGCGGGCGGCCTCCATGTCGATATTGACCGGCCCACCCCGTGAGACTGCAACCAGCTTGAGCGCAGGCAGGGCTTCAAACATCTGCCGTGAGAGGGGCGCCAGATGGGTGACCAGAACCGGCGCATCTTCCACATGGGCAATCACCTCTTCAGCTGTGCCCATATATTCCTTCAACCCGTCCATACCGGCGACCGCGTAACCATGCTCCATGGGCTTGTCGGGCCAGGGCTGCTCCAGCTTGTGACAGGCCACCTGCGCCCCGCAGGCCTCCTGAAGAGCCGTTTCGAACATGTCGGGCAGCATGAACCGGTCCCCGATGATGGCGATCCTGGTGGTCATGCCAATGCCTCCCGCATCTTGGATTGCGCCTGCCAGACCGGTCCCATGGCCTGTCGCGTGGCCAGATAGCCTTCAAAAAGCGCGTCATAGGTTCCGGTCAAGCTGCTGTCAGGCTGGTGCGGGCCGTTCAACAGCGGATGCACCCAGCGGCGGGTGGCTTCGGCCGCATCCTCAAAGATCCCCTGGGCAAGACCTGCGATCATGACCGCCCCGGCCGCCCCGGCCTCTGGCTGGTTGACCGTACGCACGGGCCGGTTCAGGGCCGAGGCCAGCAGATGGACGAGGGCAGAAGAGCGGGCTGCGCCGCCACTCAAGCGGATCTCGCGCGGGGTCTCACCAAGGGCGGTGTAACAATCGCGGGTGGCCAGCACGAGGCCGTCATAAACCGCCCGCACCATATCGAACCAGCCGCAGCCTTGATGAAGGCCGGTAAAGCTGGCCCGGGCAGCCGGGTTGGCGAACGGGCCCCGCTCCCCGGCTGCGGAAATATAGGGGTGGTAAAGCGCTGCGCCCGGCCGGGCCGCCAGAACCTTGTCATCCAGACCGGCCAGGAGATCAGACCGGCTGCGGCTTACGCCTTCGCTGGCCAGAAGCCCGGCCGCCAGATCCAGCAGCCAGTCAATGTTGAGCGTTGCCGCCATGTGGGTCTGCATCTGGCCGAAGGCTTTACCCGGCAACGCCATGGTGTAGCCCGACCGGTCCGCATTCAGGCAGACAGAGGCCGCATCCGGGGCAAAGCGCATATGCATGCCGGTGGACCCCAAAACCGAAAAGCCTGGCATCGCCTCAGCGTCATGGAGCCCGGCGCCAAGGGCCGTGCAGATCACATCCACATAACCAAGGGAAACGGGCAGTCCTTCAGGCAGACCAGTCTCTGCGGCGGCCCTGCGGCACAGGCCATGAGCCGTTTCGGCGCCATCGACGATGGGCGGCAGCATCGGGCGCAGAGGGGCAAGGCCAAGGGCCTCCAGAACCTCGTCATTATAGGTCCGTGTCCTGTAGTCCCCAAAGGTGAAAACCGCTTCGGTCGGATCGCTGGCCCGCTCGCCGGTGAGGCACAGATAGAGCCATTCCTTGCAGTGAAGCGCAGTCTCGGCTTTTTCGAGAAGCTCCGGTGCATGACGGGTCATCCACAAAAGCTGCGTGCGCATCTGGCAGACATTTACCCCCGCCCCGGTGGAACTGTAGATCGTCTCGATCCCGGATGAGGCGCTCAGCTCCTCGGCCTCCCTTGCCGCCCTTGCGTCCAGCCAGAGCCAGCCGTCATGCACCGGGTCTCCGTCCCGATCCACCAGCCAAGTGCCGTCCCCTTGAGCGGTGATCCCGAGGGCCAGCACGCGCCCCGCCCCAACGGTCTGGGTGACTTCGCGCAGCACCGCTGCCGTGTCTGCCCATGTCCGAAGCATATCCTGAACCACCCCGCCGCCGGGTAGGCTCTCATACGTGTTGCGCCGGCTTGCTGCCGCAATCTGACGGCCGCTCAGATCGAAGGCCACCGCCTTGATGACGGACGTGCCCGCATCGACACCGATTAGAACGTCGCCGCTCATCCGGCAGCCCCTCCAAGACGGGCGCCGGGGCTTTTGCCATGGCTGAGCGCCTCGCCGCTGGCGCTGTCAAACAGGTGCAGGTCCTCAGCCGCGATGGCGATACCGATGGTTTCCCCTTCTTTGAGGGGGAGACGGGCATGCTCGACGGAGACAATCGCGCGTCCGGCAAATTCGGCAGCGATATGGGACTGATCGCCAAGCCATTGATTGACGAACACCCTTGCGGGTTGTCCGCTCGTGTCCAGGCGGACCGCATCCGGACGGATGCCGACCGTCACCTCCGCCCCTGCATCAAGATGGCCGACCACCTGGTCCGGAAACGCGCCTTGCTCGAAGTCCAAAGCCACCCCGCCCTCCAGATCGAACTGAACCCGGCCCTGGCGCAGACTGGCCTTTGCGGGAAAGACATTCATCGGCGGCTCGCCGATAAACGTGCCGGTGAAGAGATTGGCCGGCCGTGTCTTCAAGGCCGCCGGACTGTCGAATTGCTGCAGCTCGCCATTTTCCATGACGGCGATCCTGTCGGCCAGCGCATTGGCTTCCGTTTGGTCATGGGTGACAAGAATGGCGGTCAGGCCCCGCTCCTGAATGAAATGCTTGACCCGCCCGCGCAGCAACGCCCGCAGCTGGGGTTCCAGCTGGCCCATGGGTTCGTCCAGCAGATGCAGGGACGCGTTGCGGATAAGGGCGCGTGCGAGCGAAGCCCGCTGCTGCTGCCCCCCCGAGATGGAGGAGGGATAGCGCTCCAGAATGTCTTCAATTTCCACCAGACGGGCCACGTCCCGCACCCGGTTGTCCACCTCGCCTGCCGCCAACCGCTCGCCTTTCAGGGCAAAAGCGATGTTCTCGTAAAGGGTCAGCGGCGGATAGAGCGAATAGCCTTCAAAGGCCATCGCCACCCCGCGCCGCGCCGGTGGCAGCGTGTGGATCTGCTTGCCATTGAGCGCGATGGCGCCTCCTGTCACCCCCTCGAACCCTGCAATCATGCGCAAAGTTGAGGTCTTGCCGCAGCCGGACGAGCCCAGAAGGGCAACGATCTCGCCTTTTTCGATCTCCAGATCGAGATCCTTGACCGCATGAACTACGCCGCCATAGACCTTGTTCACCCCGGAAAGTGTCAGATAGCTCATGCGGCCTGCTCCTTTGCATCGGGCACGGGCACGATCCGCTCGCCGGTTGCCCGGTCAAACAGGATTGCCCCATCACCGTCCACCTCAAGACAGGCCGAGCCGGAGGACGGAGCCTCTATGCCCGCCGGGCGGGAGACGAAAATCTCCCGCCCCCGCTTGGTCTGGGTCAGGGTGACGATTTTCTCGTTGAACGGAGTTTCGGCCTCGATCTCCACCGGAATGCCGGTACCGGCAAAGCTGAGCATTTCCGGCCGGAGGCCGACGATGGCCTCGCTGCCGACAAAGGCGTCATAGCCTGCGGCCAGACGCACTTTCTGGTCCGACAGGCGGACAAAGACCCCGAGTTCGTCGCGCTCCGGTTTTACATCCAGAAGATTGATCACCGGATCCCCGAAGAGCTGGGAAATCGTGGTGTTGGCCGGGCGCAGATAGATGTCTTCCGGCGTGCCGATCTGGACAATGCGGCCCGCATCCAGAACCGCAATCGTATGGCCAAGGGCCATGGCTTCCTTGTAGTCCTGGGTCACATAGATGACCGTTGCGCCCTGCCCCGCCAGAAGCCGGGGCAATTCCAGGCGCATTTCAAAGCGCAGCTTGGCATCCACATTGCGCAGCGGATCATCCAGCAGCAGGACCTCCGGCTCGGCCACCAGGGCGCGGGCCAGAGCCGTGCGCTGTTTCTGCCCATTGGAGAGGGCTTTCGGCGCGTGGCCAAGCACATGGTCAATCTTCAAAAGCTCTGCAATCTTGCGCACCCCTGCACTTACCTGCTCCCTGGTGGAGCGGCGGGCCCTCAGGGGGCTGGCAATGTTCTCCGCCGCCGACATGTGCGGAAACAGCGCAAAATTCTGAAAAGCCATGCCGAGATTGCGCGCTTCCGGCGGCAGGTCCGTCACATCCCGGCCGTCCAGCAGGATCCGGCCTTCTTCCGGATCAACCGCCCCGGCGATGCAGCGCAGAAGCACGGTCTTGCCGGAACCGGACGGGCCGAACAGGGCCAGGGTCTCACCTTTCGGGACCTCAAGCGTAAGGTCATCGAGCACTTTTTCGGACTTGAAGGTCTTGGTCAGGGACTGGATCTGAATACCGCTCATGGCGTCATCCTTTCACGGCACCAAGGGACAGGCCCTCGACAAGATAGCGCTGCGCATAAAGCGCCAGAGCAAGAGTGGGGGTGATGGACAGCACGACCGCAGCGGCAATCTGGCCATATTGAATGCCGCTGGCGGTGACAAAGGCGAGGGCGCCAACGGTCACCGGCTGTTTGTCCGCGCTTGCCAGAACGAGGGCGAAGACAAAATTGTTCCAGGCGAAGATGAAGGCCAGGAGCGCAGCCGCCGCAATGCCCGGCCCGGCCAGCGGCAGCGCAATCTTGCGGAAGGTGGACAGCCAGCTGTGCCCGGCAATGCGGTAGGCATGCTCGATATCCTGCGGGATATCCTCAAAATAGCCGCGCACAATCCATAGGATAAGCGGCAGGCAGATCAGCTGGTAGACCCAGATCAGGCCGATATAGGTGTTGGCCAGGCCGATCTGCTGGAAATACATGGTCAGCGGCAGCAGCACCAGCAAGGGCGGGGCAAAACGGAAGCTGAGCAGGGTGAAAGCAATGTCCTCCGATCCGCGGAACTTGTGCCGGGCAAAGGCATAGGCCGCCGGAACGCCCAGCACCAGCGACAGGGCGACGGAGCCCACCGACAGGATCACCGAATTCATCAGATTGTGCATGAAGGCGATGTCCATGGAGGCGACATTGCTGTCCAGCCGGCCGGCAATGATCGCCGCATAGTTGGACAGGGTCGGCTGGAACACCATGGAAGGCGGCGAGCGCAGGATCGTCTCGTTGGTCTGCAGGCTCATGAGCACGATCCAGAGGATCGGGAACATGAAGAAGATCACGATCGCGGTCAGGGCAATGCCCCGGAGCACCCGCTCAAGCGGTGAATACTGGTGCATGGCTCAAGCCTCCCCTCTGGCGCGTTCGCGCAGGCGCAGCCAGTTCTTGATGAAGAGATTGGACAGGACAAAGGTGATCGCCCACAGGATCAGAAGCAGGGCAGCAGAGCGGCCCACATTGGTGGACTGGAAGAAGTTCAGATAGGCCTCCACCTGGAACACCATCAACCGGTCGCCGGGCCCGCCCTGGGTCATGGCGTAAATGATGTCGAATTGCTGGATGGAATCGAGCAGGCGGAACAGTGAGGCGGTCAGGATATAGGGCAGCAGCATCGGCAGCGTGATGCGCCAGAACTGCTGTAGCCGGGGCACCCCGTCGAGGGCAGCCGCCTCAAAGGGCTGTTTGGGCAGGGAGCGGAGCCCGGCCAGAAGCAGGATCATGATGAAGGGCGTATAGACCCAGATATCCACCAGAATCACGGTCAGAAGCGCGGTAGAGGGATCTGAGCCCCAGCGCATGTCGCCGAACCCCAGAACCTGCGCAAAATAGCTCAAGATCCCGAAATTCGGGTTGGTCATCAGCTTGAACATGAGCGCGGCCAGCGCCGGGGCCGTCATCAGGGGCATCAGCAGCATGATGGAGATGAAATTGTTGAAGGTGGAGCGCTTCTGCAACAAAAGCGCGATGGCCAGGCCCAGCAGCAGCTCCAGCCCGACCGTCAGCCCCGCATAGACCAGGCTGACCTTCAGCGTGTTCCAGAAAGAGGGATCTGTAAGGAAGTTGAGATAATTCTCGCCCCAGTTCATGCCCCTGTTCCAGGGCTGGGACAGACGGTAGCGCTGGAGCGAAAACCAGACCGCCGTGAAGAACGGGATCAGGATCCCGATACAGACCAGCAGGGCCGGAAGGCTCAGGAGATAGGGAAACAGCTGTCTCGAAACCCGGATGCGCGTCGGCGCAGCACGGGCCACGGTGTCATTGGCCATGTCTTAAAAACCTGGTCGGGTCACAGGAGGCGGGCCGGACAACCGGCCCGCCTTGCGAAAGGGGGCTCAGCCGAGGCCGGCTTCCTTGAGCTGCCGGTTGACGCTGGCGGCCAGCTGGTCCAGCCCTTCATCCACCGGCACTTCCTTGGCCACCATCTTCTGCAGCGTGGCCGCCCATTCGGTGGTCAGATCGAAGAACAGGGGCTGGGCGGTGAACTTGATGGATGCACCCGGTGCGGACGCGTCATACATTTCCACATAGCCCGGATAGGACCTGTTCAGTCGGTCGCGGAAGCCGCTGTCGGCCCAGACCGAATTGCGCACCGGGTCGACAAAGTCCATCTGAGTGGCCCCGAACAGGGCGTGTTCGGGGCCCGATGCCCACTGCATGAAGTACCAGGTGGCATCGAGATCCTTGGAGAATTTCGACATGGCCAGGGACCAGATCCAGATATTGGGCGTCGGTGCGCCATTGCCGGAGGCGGCAAAGGGGGCATAGGCCAGTTTGCCCGCCATGGCGTTGTCACCGCCATTCATGAAATAGCCGAGAATATCGGCGTCATAGATAATGCCGGATTTGCCAGCGCCCAGATCCGTGCCGACCTGATACCAGGTGTGGGTGGACCAGTCGGCCGCGCCGGAATCCTGGATCATCTTGACCCATTTGGCATGGAAATCCTTGGACCCGGCCGTGTTCATGGCCGCCGACAATTTGCCATCACCGCTGACATTCAGGTCATGTTCGCCCAGATTGGCATAGGCGGACAGGAAGCCCGGATGGATGGTGGCCCAGCTGCGCGAGCCGCGCACGCCTATGCCGTAGGTCCCGCTGTTGGCCGCCTGCAGCTTGGCCGCCACCTCGATCAGCTCATCCAGGTTGGTCGGCACCTGCGCCCCCGCCTGTTCCATCATGGCGGCATTGTAGGTCAGGTTGTTCTGCTCATATCCCCAGGGAATGCACCATTGCTTGGCATCGTCGGAGCCGAGGGCACCGCCCGGCTTGCCGTTCCAGGCGCAGGATTTGCGCACGCCTTCATTCATGTCCGCCCAGTTGTATTGCGGATTGGTCTTGGACGGGTCGTTCAGCCATTCATTGTGATCGACGATCCAGCCCGCCGGACCATAGGTCCAGGTCATGTAGGCGCCGGTCATGAAGGCATCATACTCGCTGGAGCCGGAGGACAGGGCCGCCGTCACCTTGTCGAAATAAACATCCTCCGGGAATATGTCATAGGCGACATCCATGCCCGTCAGGGATTTGAAATTGTCCAGATTGGCGATCATCGCATCGGTATAGGGATGCTTGTTGAGCAGCAGCTTGACCGATTTTCCGGAGTGTTTTTTCCAGTCAAAATCCGCTGCCAGAGCGCGGGTCGCCGCCGCGTTCACCAGCATTCCGGCGCCTGCGGCCGATACGCCCAGGGCCGCCAGCGAGCGCAGCAGGCTGCGGCGGCTCATCTGACCCCTGATATAGGCGTTTACGAGGTCCTTCTCTTTCTCATACATGACGTTCCTCCCAGATCGCCCGCGGGTTTAAGCGGCTCCGGCGGCGCGGCGGCCGCTCAGACCCTCAACAAGACACCGGGCGGCTGCCTCGTCGATAATCAGTCCCGTCAGAAGCCCGCTGCAGAGCGCGGCCCTGACCGCCTCGACCTTGCCGAGACCTCCTGCAATCGCGACCACCTCCCGGCCGCGCAAGTCCTCAAGCGGCATGGCCATGGCCTTGCCGTCGAGCGACGTTGAAATCTGGCGGCCCGCGCCGTCCAGAAACTGTCCCAGAATTTCCGCGGCCGCGCCCTGCCCAGCCAGCTCGCCCGCGATCCCCTCCGGCCCGTAGGCAAGAGACCCGGCCGAGGTTTTCAGATCGCCAATGCCGACCACCGCAAGGTCACAATCCTGCATGCGCCGGAACGCATCGCGGACCATGGACTGGGACGCCAGCACCGCCTTGTCCTCTGGCGAATCCGTGAACAGCGGCGCCGGCATCAGATAGGCCTCTGCGCCGGTCACCTGCGCCAGCCGGTGGATCACATCATAGGGGTTGGCCGCCAGCGAGCGGGTCAACCCGCCCAGCAGCGAGACAAACACCGTTGCGCCCGCCTCCCGGCGCTGCATGGCCTCAACGGAGGCGGCAATGGTACGCCCATGGCTGACACCTATGACCTTGTGGCTCTGCGTGTCCAGAAGCCGGGTCAGCCAATGGCCGCCCAAAGCTCCGAGAGCTTTCAATGGGATCGGGCCCGGCTCGCCCAGATCCATGGCCACCCGGCACATGGTCAGGTCGAAGGCGTCGATCAACGTGTTTTCCAGCTCCACACAGGGCGCGGCGGAGGCGTCGACGGAAATGTGGACGAAGCCAAGCCCCTGCGCCTTGACGATCAGACGATGCGCGCGCGTTCCGGATACGCCAAGCCTGACAGCCACTTCCGACTGGGTCAGCCCGCCGACAAAGTGCAACCAGGCGGCCCGGGCGGCCAGCTCGGTTTCTTCCTGCAGTTTCAGATGCGACACACCTTTCGCCAAAAGGCCCTCCCAAGCCAGCCGTGCGTATTTTGAAATTTATTCCACAAATGAAATTAATTTCAGTTCGTCAAAAACGTCAACTAAATTCCGTTGTGCAGCGCAAGACCACCCGCCGCCGCCTCGCCGCAATCTCCCTTGATGGAGACCCATCTGGTGGCTTGTTCCAATTTGCCGGCAAGGCGCGAAGTGAAGCGCGGCCGATTGGCCGCTCAAGCATCGCAACGCCGTCCTGCAGGTTGAAACACGCCACACAAGGCCGCTGTTGCAGCACCTTCGGCCGGTGCATCGCCCGGTCTTTGATCGAACAAAAGATGCGGATCGTTTTAGTGGCGATCAGTTTTGCACTTCTGATCCGCTTGCGGATAAGCAACCGCTGATCTTGTTGAAGATCGTGCCCGATACCCGCATCGCGCTGCCATTTGCGCCTCGCCAAGCCCTCCAAAACCGGTCAGAGGGTGCTCTATCGGGCGAGATTGGTGGTCTAATTCCGTTCAAATGGTCAAGCCCCAAGCCTCTTTTGTTCCCACCGGATTCACGGTTGTCTTCGAAGTCATTCCCATCGGCTTGAGCCGGGCGCTTGATGATAGGACCCTTTAGCTTCGGCCTCCCAAGGTATAAGGCGCCCTTGCCGAAGTTCGGCGTGGCATCCAATCGCGCGGGTTTGCCTTCCTATGAGCGCGGCACCTCCGGGGCGGGTGGCTGGCGAGGGCGATCTTGCCGGTCCCTCATCAGGTCTTCCAGATTGACCGGTTTATACGCTGTCTGCTCGACACTGGTGCAAATATGCCGTGGCGTTGGCGCGGGCCGGTGGTGCAAGTGGCCATGGATGTTGCGCTCGAACCGCAGGCCCAGCCCGCTGCGCTCCGAAAGATCCAGGGGCAGATGGGTCAGAACCGTTTTGCTGTCCGCAAACGTCTTCCACAAGGAGATGCTTGCGAAGACCGCCGTCAGATGAGGTGACGCTGGATTGTCATGATTTCCCAGGATCAGATGCTTGCGGCCCTTTAGCCGCGCCAGCATCTGCCATCCTTCGCCGCTGAAGACATCGCCAAGGTGATAGACGACATCCTGATCGCTGATCCGGTCGTTCCAGTTGTCGGCGATACATGCGTTCATGTCCTCAAGACTGCGGAACGCCCGGGCGGTTTTGGAGCCGTTCCCCCCTGCCCCAAGAACCTCACAATCTCCAAAATGAGTGTCGGCGGTGACCCAAAGTGTCATCTTGTTTTCCTTGTGTCTTGAGGACAGCGCCCGGTAGAAAGGTGCGGGACGCAAAAGCCCGGCGCTTGGGATCTTCCGCACGTCCGCCGGCAAACCGGCTCCGCTGTTGCAGGACCTGTTCTAGGTGGATGCCTGAGAAAGAGGGCTCTCCCGCCCGGCATTGCGCAGATTTTTGGCCAGGAACTGGGCCAGTTTGGCCGCAGCCGGCGACAGGGTGCGCTCGCGCAGCTTTACCAACCGCACATTGGCCGGTTTCATGTTGCGGATCCGCAGCAACGCAACATCGCAGTCGCCGTCCCCGCCCTGGTCATAAAGGGACAGTCCAAAGGTGATCAGCCCGCCCGAACGGCAGGCCCGGGCAATGGACGCATAGGTGTTGCTCTCCACCACGGGATGAAGAGAGACACCGTCTTCACTGGCCTGCCGGTCCAGCATCAGGCGCAGGCCAGACCCCTGTGGCGGCAGCACAACCCGGTGTTTTGCGATCTCCGGAAGACCCGCTTCCTTGCGCCCGGCAAGCGGATGGTCCAGAGACACGACCGCATAAATCTCCTGGTCCGCCGCCCCCAGGACGGCCAAATCGGGGTGGTCCGGCAGATTGAGGCAAAGGGCAATGTCGGAATGGAATTCCTGCAGATCGGTGAGCGCCCGAGCGGAAGAGGAATGGTTGACGGCCACGGTCACTTTCAGGTTTTTCTGCTGGAACTTGGCCAGATACACCGGCAGAAAGCTCTCCAAAACCGATTGGCTCGCGCAGATCCGCACATGGCCGATGGTCGACTTCTTGATGGCCAGAAGCTCACCGCGCACCTTTTCCAGCTCCGCCAATTGCGCGCGCGCATGGACAGCAAGATATTGCCCGGACGGGTTCAGCCGCAACCCCCTGGAGGTGCGTTCAAACAGATCCACGCCGAAATGTGCCTCCAGCGCCAGGATCTTGCGGCTGAGCGCAGACGAGGTCATCGACATGTGGTCGGCGGCCTTGCGGATGGAGCCGAACTGGGCAATGGCGTCCAGGATCTTGAGGTCATTCAGGGTCTGCATCTGGCGTTCCGGACATCAAGCTTCCAGGGGAACAATCTGGTCTTTGCGAATACTCAAGGCGACCTCTTTGCTTGGGTCCGGCCGTGTGTCCGAAAAGAAGGTGATGCTGTGGCCCTTCAGGCCCACGGTGACCTCAAACCGGCCATCAATGAACACCATGTCCTCAATGCGGGCGGTCACGTCTCCGTTGTTGTCCACAATCTGCACCGCATTTCTGGGCAGAAGGCCCCACTCCGCTGACGCCGCCTCCGGACCGCTGCCCTCAAGCGCCAGCAGCGTGCTGGGCAGAATGTTGCCCGCATTCAAGAATTTGGCAATTTCCCGCGACCTGGGCTTGGTAAAAACGTCCAGCGGCGCCCCGGCCATCTGGATCTGGCCGGACACCATCACGGCGATGCGGTCGGACAGGATCTGCGCCTCGCGCCGGTCATGGGTGACATTGATACAGGTGAGGCCGAACTGCTTGGCCAGCTTGCGGATCTCGTGGCCCAGATCGTCGCGCAGGTTGGAATCAAGGCTCGCCAGCGGCTCATCCAGCAGGATGACTTTCGGCGACAGGGCCAGCGCCCGGGCAATGCCGACACGCTGGCGCTGCCCGCCCGACAGCTGGCGCGGAAACTTGCCCGCCTGGTCCGACATCTGCACCTGCGCAAGCACCTCGGCAACGCGGCGGGCGATGTCGGCCTTGGCCCAGCCATAGCTGCGCAAAGGAAACCCGATATTGTCGTCAATCGACAGATGCGGCCACAGGGCATGATCCTGAAAGACAAAGCCGAATTTCCGCGCCTGGGCCGGGACAAATCGGCCCTCGGCGGCCGCATCAAGCTTGGTATCGTTGTAGACCAGCGCGCCGCTGTCTGCCCGCTCCAGCCCGGCAAGGATCCGGAGCAAGGTTGATTTTCCGCAGCCGGACGCGCCCAGAAGGGTGACGAATTCACCTTCCTCAATATCCAGGGAAATGCCCTTGAGGATCTCGGCCGGCCCGAAGCTTTTGCGAAGGTTCTCGATCTGGATCACGGGTCAGTGCCCTTTCTCGCCGCGCAGGCTGTGAAGATAATTTCCAAGGGCGATGAAACTGCCGGAAATCAGGACCGAAACGATGCTCATCGCCATGGCCATGTTCACGGAGCCCTGGTCGAACTGGTTGAAAACAAAGGTTGAGACGGTCTCAAAACCCGGCGGGGTGAGCATGAGCGAGGTGACCAGCTCGCGGGAGGCAATGGAAAAGACAATGAAACCGGCGGCGACCGACACCCCCAGCAGCGCCGGGCCGTTGACCCGCCAGATCACGCCGAGATCCGTTGCCCCATAGACCACGGCAGCATCCTGCATGGACATGGGCAACTGGCGCAGCGTGCCGGTAATCATGCGCACAGGATAGGGCAGCAGAATGCAGGTATAGGCCAGCAGCATGATCCACCAGGTGTTATACGGGGTCCAGGGCCAGAAGGCCTGGTTCCACACCAGGATCAGTCCGACTGCAACGGTCATGGACGGGATCGCGTTGGGCAGGGTTAACAGAAAGTCCAAAGGCGCCGACAGGGCGCTGCGCCATCTTACAATGAAAAACGCTGCCAGAACGCCGATCACGACCGAAACCAACGCGGTCACGGTGGCCAGATGCAGACTGGTCAACAGCGCATCCAGCGCATCTTCCTGGGTGGTGAACAGCTCCACAAAGGCGGAAAAATTCAGGTTCGAGAGGGTAAGCCCCGCCGTCATGCGCTGCATCATGGCGCTGAGCAGTATGGCAAGCAGCGGCAGGAACACAGCGACAAAGGCGATCACCGACAGCACCCCATGGCCGAGGGCGGTCCAGAGCGGGCCGAACTGCGGGCGGGAGGATTGCGCCTGAACTTCATCGACGCTGGTTGCCACGTGCTGCGTGAGCCGCAAATGCAGGAAATAGGCACAAAGCGCGATGACAATCAGGATCAGCGAAAGCACCGAGGCGCCCGGAAGGTCGATCGGCCAGTCGCTGAGCTTTTCGTGGATATAGGTGACCACAAAATCGATACCGGCCCGGCGGCCGAGGATTTCGGCCGTGCCGAATTCCTCAATGGACAGAATGAAGACCAGAAGATTGCTCGACACAATCGCGGTGCCGACCAGCGGCAAAACAATGCGGAAGAGGCGGCGCAACGCGCCTGCGCCAAAGACGCGGGCCACCTCGTCATAACGCTTGCCGACAATCTGCAGCGAGCTGGACGTGGTGAAATAGACAATCGGAAACAGGTTCAGCGCCATCACCGCGACAACACCGGAAAAGGTGAACAGGACAAAGGTGAGATTGAACCCCAGCAGCTGTTCGATGAACCCGTGCCGCTGGCCAAGCTGGATCCAGGCAAAGGCACCGGTAAAGGGCGGGATCAGGAAGGGAACCAGGAAACATAGATCCCAGATGGCGCCGCTGCGCCCCAGATTGACCCGGATGAGCGCGGCAATCACCGCAATGATGGTGGCTATGGCGCAGACCGACAGAGCCAGCGAAACGGAGTTGACAACTGCAGGCACGAGCCGCGGGTCCGCCAGATGCGGGCCCAGATTGGTGAAGGCCCCGGCAAAGGACAATTCGTTCAGTTTGGGAAAGATGGCAAACAGGACGATGGCCAGGATCGGCAGAGCCACGACGGCAAGGGCGGTGCCCATGGTCGCGGTGAAAAGGGAGGCGCGGATCGCGCCTCCCGACCGGGCCTGGACCGGTTTGCGGGGGGCCATTTGTATCACGTGCTTACTCGACCAGGTCTTTGAACGTTGCCTTGGTCTTGGCCGCATCGGCTGCGGCTTTAACATAGTCAAACTCGATCAGGTTCAGCTCGTCCCAGCCGGCCCGCTTCGCTTCGACATCGGTACGCGCCGGCAGGATCAGGCGCTTGGCCACGAGCGCCTGACCTTCATCGGAGAGCACAAAATCGACGAATTTCTCGGCGTCTGCCAGCTGATCGGTCGATTTCGGGATCATGATCGGGCGCGGCGCAAGAACGGTGCCGCTGGACGGATAGACGACCTCGATGGCCTCGCCCTTGGCCTTCAGGCCCAGCGCGATATAGTCCACTGCACCGAAGACGACGCCGCGTGCGCCGGAAAGGACCGGGTTCAGGGCGGCCTTGTTGGCGCCCGGCACGATCATGCCATTGGCTTTCAGTTCTTTCAGCAGTGTCCAGGTGCCGTCGGCGTCGCGGCTGGCCAATCCCTGCACCAAGGTGAGAGCGGAGCCGGAGGCCGACGGGTCCGGCATGGTGACCATGTCACGGTAAGCGTCTGCGGTCAGGTCCGTCCATTCGGCCGGCGCGGGCAGGCCCAGGGACGTGTTATAGGCGATGGAGAGGGCCGCGGCGCCTTGGGCCACATAGTCTTCCGTCTTCAGGCTGTCGGGAACGGTTGCCGCATTGGGGGAGCTGTAGGAAACCAGCTCTCCGGCCTCCGACAGGGTGATGGCATGGCCCCAGGAGGCAGAGATGATGACATCGGCCTGCGGGTTGGCTTTTTCGGCCTGGTAGCGGGCCATGACCTTGCCCGAATTGGACTGGAAGAGATTGACCTTGATACCGGTCTTGGCGGTGAAGGCTTCGGCCAGTGCTGACGAAAGCGGCTTCGGACCGGCGCTGTAGACCGTCAGGTCTGCTGCGGACGCGGCCGTCGCCGTCATCAGGACGAGCATCGAAGTCGTAAACATGCGGATCATTGTTCGGCTCCTGTGAAATGCGGGGCTGGGAAAACTGCTTGGCCCGTTGCCCCGCGACTATGCGGAGCGCCCGTGTTGCCAGCAAGAAGAGAGGCAAACGTATTTTGAAATAATCGTCCCGTTTATCGGGACAATAAGACTGCGCCATATCATGGATATGCGACATTTTTTTAAAGGATCAGGAAGTATTTTCCCGGTTTTACGACGTTTTTGTGACGGCTCAACCCACGTCCGCCCTCAGCACCCCATCCACGAGCAGTCGATAACTGTACCGTAAATCGTGACACTTTAGGGAGAAGCAGGACGCCTCACAAAGGCCCTGGCCGTGCAAGCAGGCCGCCGTTCTTGCTAAAAAGCGCCCTGACATTCCTGCATTCGACGTGTGTCCTCAAACAAATAAAAGACAGCGAAGCAAATCGAACAAAATCATCTAGAAATGGTTGTTTTTATGCAATTCGGGCTGGAAAACGCCTCGAACAGGGCATGCCCGACGCCGCCTTTCTGCATCCGCCGCTACACACCCCCGGCCTGTCTGACACCTTCTTGCTGTCCAGGCCGATGGCACTGTTTGACGGCAATCAGGACCCGCTCAGGCGCAAGCAAGAAGACTGCCATCCCATCGGGACGATGGCTGAGGCAAACCCTCGAGGCTGGATGCCAGGCCGGGACATCGGTCAGTGCGCCTTGTATCTCGGGAGGCCAAAGGCATCCCAAAGCGCGCCGCGTTTCAAGGAAAACAGACCGTTCTGCCCTTTGCGTTGACCTATTTGAAGTCAGGCAGCGAACGGCCCACCTTATGAAACGCGGCTTACTTTCAAGGCTATTACCCGTTTGTGCGGACAGACGCCCCGCCGGAACAGTCCAGGTCCGTGACTCTGGCCGACGCCCTAACGCGCGATCACCATGGAATGGGCACCCCGCGTCACCGGCACGGTATAGCCGGTCTTGATCAGTTGGGTGTTGCCCGGATCAAGCGGATCGCTCTGAAGCCGCCAGAAGTCGATACTGGAGCCTTCTTTGCGGTCATCAAAGTGATCATAGTTTGCGACTGCCAGATAAGAGCTGGAATTGTCGAACACCGCAGCTTCGGGCAGAATGCCGTCATAAGCGAATGTTCCCACTTCGGTCAGGTCGCCGGTCTCCTGGTCAAGCGCTGCCAGGGTGATGGACGAATACCAGGTAATCCGCTTATCGTCATAAGGCAGATAGCTGCGCTCCAGATTGGTTGTGGCCACCCAGCGCCCGTCCGGAGACACGGCGAGCCCTTCAGGTGATACTCCCGTCAGACTGCGGTCAACAAAAGCATGGCGCACGGTACCGTCTTCACGCGTTTCTGCATTCATGCGCACGGTCAGAACCGAGCCGCGCGGCGCTTCCGTCCAAAGACCCTGAATGTCGGGACCCCAATAAAGACCGCTCAGGACAACATGCTTGCCGTTGGGCGTGAAAATCGCGCGGAAAGGCGCCCGTTCAATATCAACCACATTGCCGAAAGGTTCGACTGCCAGATCCTCCGTGACACGCGCGAAGCGCAGCGTTGCGCCCCCGGTCCCGTCGACCAGCGCCAGAATGGGCTCGGCCGGGTGCCAATCGAGATCAATCAGCCGCTGGCTCGTGTCCCAGCCGTCGATCTCCGGGCGCACCATCTCCCCAAGCCGGCCATCGGCAAAGCGGTATAGAGCCAGGGGCGCATCCTTGCCCCCTCCGGCCGGATGGTAGCTGACCGCCAAGAGGGAGCCGTCTGGGGAAAAGCGGACAGCCTCCGGACGCGCCGGGCCTTCTATTTCCTGCACGGTCCTGGGGCTGGCCGGGTCTGACAGGTCAACAACCGTCAGCCGGTTGCCGAAGGCAAGATCGCTGAAGCGATGAACCTCATCCGTCTGAGGCCGCTCGGTCCAGGTTTCAATCACCACCGCATAACGGCCATCCGGCGACAGGTCGACCACGGCGGGCGGCCCGCCGACGGAATTGGAGGCAAACACCTCCTGGGCGCGCCAGCCGCGCGGATCGCCCTCCAGCGGTATGACGGCCAGCGTATCGCGCCCCTCGCGCGGCCCCAACAGACCGTTGACATAGGCCGAGGCGACCATGTCGGCGTCTTGCGCCGACACCAGAAAACGGCCTTTAAAATCCATTGGTCCGCGTGCGTCACGAGATCCGGCCACCTGAGCAGAAGCAGAGGCAGCCAGACTGGTGGATAGAAACAGATTGATGAGCAAGGTCTTCACGAGGTTCTCCATGTACCGGGGTCCTAAAGAACTTGATCCGGGAGGATCGGAATATAAGTTTGGGATATGGAAGCCGTGTTTCGATGCTTTCAGCTGAGAAGTTCGATAAAAAAAGGTTATCGAATGTTTGCCTTGCTCGACTATGAAAGTGTGATTGCCATTGCTGAAGAGGCGCATTTCGGCAGGGCAGCCCGCCGGCTGAATATCACCCAGCCAGCCTTGTCCTCTCGGCTTCGGCGCATTGAGGAAGAACTTGGCGTCAAACTGTTTGACCGGGACCGCAGCGGCGTTGCCGCAACGCCAGCCGGCGTACAATTTGTCGAAGGGGCGGAGCGGGTGATTGCCGCTGCGCTGGAAACCGCGCAATCAGCGCGCAATGCCCATGCCGGGCTAGGTCAGACCTTGCGGATCGGCATGACCCAGGTAGCGGCCTATCAGATCCTCATTCCGACGCTGACCGCCTTCCGGCAGCACTACCCCCATGCGCGGGTCAGGCTGGTTGAGGGAACGACCGCCGGGCTGGAAAAACGCCTTGAACAGGGCACGCTCGACGCTGCCTTTCTGCATCCGCCGTTGCACGCCCCAGGCCTGTCTGAAACCTTTTTGCTGTCCACGCCGATGGCACTTTTTGACGGCGATCCGGACCCGCTCAGGCGTAAACCCATGATCGCCTATCCCAGAGCTGAAGCGCCCGTGCTGATGGGGGCGCTCGCCCGTCAGGCGCAGCAAGGTAACGGCGAATATCCCGCTGCCGAAGCCGATACCATGCTGGGTGCCATCATCCTGTCCCGGGCCGGGTTCGGGCCATTTGCCGCCACTGCCGACTATCCGACACCGTTCGACAAGACGGACGCCTGCCTTGCGTCATCCGACACAGGCCTGACGCTGGACACTGCGCTTGCCCGGCGCCTGCTCGACCGGCGCCCCATGGTAGAAACGCTGCTCAAATCTGCCCTGGCGAGCGTTCAATAAAAACCGGCTCGCGCGCTTCACAACCTTCACCGGAAGGTCAATTGCTAAAGTTCCGCTAGGAAATTGAATGCTGAATTCCTTCAGTTGTTAAAGAAATTTCAACAGTTCTTTTTTGTTCTTACACTGTTGCCGTTTTTGTCACGGCTGAGTAGCGTGTGACAACAGCAGAAAAATTGCAGGTTTGACGACTATGAAAGTGGCCGTAAAACGCATATCTCTTCTCGTGTTTATACATCTTTCGGTGGTGCTTTCTGCTTGTCTGCAAGTCCAGGCCCGCCCCTTGCAGATGGTCACCTCCAGCTGGCCTCCTTACTATTCGGCAGATTTGCCCAAGAACGGCTTTCTCACTGCGCTGGTTGCCGCAGCTTTCAAAGCCGTCGACCAGCCCGTCACCGTTAGGTTCGTGCCGTGGAAACGCGCCATGGTTCTGGTTGAAAAGACCGAAGCAGATATCCTCCTTGGCGTTCGCAGCACAGCGGACCGGAGACAAACCTTTCTCTTCAGTGACGTGGTCTACTACGATGAACTTGTGTTCATCGCGCGCAAGACCGTGGCGCTGAACACTTACAACAGCCTTCAGGACCTTCAGGGTTACACGATCGGTGTTGGCCGCGGCTTTGCTTACCAGCCCGATTTCGACAAGGCCGATTTTCTGAACAAGGTCGAGGCCACCAACTATGACGACAACATCAGAAAACTGGTCTATGGCCGCCTGGATATGGTTGCCGGCAGCAAGGCCCCCAACTTGTTTGCGCTAAAGCAACTTGTCGGGCCATCTCTTGGCGACTTCAAAATTCTGAAGCCGCCACTCAACCGCGCAGGCCTGCATATTGCCGTATCCAGAGATCTGGAGAACGGTGAGCAGATTATTGCGGACTTCAACAGGGGGCTGAAACAGATCCTTTCCAGTGGTGCCTTTGATACCATCCTCCTCGATTTCGGCCAGACGTTAGACAACGCTCCGGGCACGAAGTCGTCAAATGAAGTCCCGGAAAAGCCAAAAGTTTAGCGCAAATCGCAGGTCACCGGATTTGCCTTTCACGGTGTGATATCAGAGACGCTAACGCAAAAGACAAATCGGTTTGGCTCCATCGGAAGGCGGCACGGAAAAGTACCGGCTTCAACAAACAAGAACCTATTGGCTGCGTCTTGTTTGTTGAGGCTGGAACAATGTGCAGGTCAAAGAATCCGCCGTCTGCCGTCTACGGCTCCACGCCGAAAGCCGATTGGATCTTGTCTTGCGTATAATATCCCAAGCGGACATCCTCGCGGATATCGGCAGGATCCCGGTGTTCCGGCGGGCCATAGCCACCGCCGCCCGGGGTGCCGACACGAACCCGGTCGCCCGGGCTCAAGGGAATATCCTGGGCCTTGGAGAGATGTTCGGGCACAATCTCCTGCCCGTTCTGCCAAACGGTCACCGTGTTCGGCTCGCCATCCTTGCCGCCAAGGGCCCCCTGGGGGCCGAAGCGGCCATGATCCATAACGAAGCTGGCAGTGGCATACCCCCGCAACAGCTCGATTTCATAGTCCAGCCCGAAACCGCCGCGCTGTTTGCCGGCCCCGCCGGAACCTTCCCGCAGCGCGTAGCGGTGATAGAGAACCGGGAATTGCTGCTCCATGATTTCCACCGGCGGGGCCTTGGAGATGCCGATGGTGGAACAGCCGTTGGAGAGCCCGTCATGATCGGAATTGCCGCCATACCCGCCGCCGGAAATCTGGTACATGACATACCCGCGCCCACGGGCCGGATCAAACCCGCCCAGGGCGAAATTGCCGGAACTGCCAGCAGGCGCCGCCGTCACCCGGTCCGGCAGAGCCTCCACCAAAGCCGCAAACACTGCTTCTGCAATGCGCTGGCTGACTTCCGCTGCACAGCCCGAAACGGGGCGCGGATATTGCGCATCGAGAAATGTGCCCTCGGGCCTGATCACCTTGAGCGGCTCGAAGGCCCCGGCGCTGATCGGCACGTCGGGGAAGATGTGGCGCATGGCCAGATAGACCGAAGACAGCGTCGTGGCGAGAACGGAATTCATCGGCCCCCGGCAGGGGGCGGATGAACCAGAAAAATCAAAGGTCAACTCGCCGTCTTTTGCGGTGATTTTCAGATCGATCACCAGCGGCTCGTTGACCACGCCGTCTGAATCCACGAATGCCTTGGAGCGGTAGGTGCCGTCGGGGATGAGGCGCAGATTGGCGCGCATCTGATCGCTGGCGCGCTGGCGCAGCTCCTCGATCGCCTCCTTCACCACCTCATCGCCATAGCGGTCGAGAATGCGGCCAAGCCGTTCAGCGCCCACAAGCAGGGCTGCTGCCTGGGCCTTCACATCGCCGATGCGCTGTTCGGCAACCCGAATATTGGAACAGATGATCGCGTAGATTTCCGCGTCCAGCTGGCCCTTTTTGAAAAGCCGCACCGGCGGCAGACGCAGGCCCTCTTGCTCTACCGAGGTGGCCGAGGCGGAAAACCCACCCGGCACAGCCCCGCCCGTATCGGGCCAGTGGCCGGTGTTGGACAGCCAGCAGTAGATCTCTCCGTCCCGGTAGAACGGCATGGCAAAACGCACGTCCATCAGGTGAGTGCCGCCAAGATACGGGTCGTTGACAATATAGATATCGCCTGGCTCCGGGGCGGCCACCTCGCCGCGGCCGATCATCTCGATCAGGGTGCGCGTGGAATATTGCATCGTGCCGACAAAAACCGGCAGCCCGCCTGCACCCTGGGCAATCAGGGATCCGTCCACGGCGGAATAGATCCCGTCAGACCGGTCATTGGCTTCGGCAATCACGGGGGAAAAGGCGGCCCGCGAAAAACTCAGATCCATCTCGTCACAGACCTGCTGCAGGCCGGACTGGATGACGCTCAAGGTGATCGGATCGATGCTCATGAGGCCGCTCCAAGTTCAATGATGATATTGCCGTCGGCATCCTGCACCGCCCGGTCGCCCGGGCCGATCACAATAGTGGTGTCCATTTGCTCGACAATGGCCGGGCCGGTCAACTCCGCATTCAGAGGCAGACGGTCGCGCCAATAGACGGGCGTTTCCAGCAAACCGTCAAACCAGACCTTGCGGTGGCCAGTCAGTGCCGCGTTCAGCGTTGCCGCCCGCCCGGCCGGGTCAATCAGCAGGGACAGGTCGATCTCGGCGCGGCGGCCGATGACGGAGCAATTGACATTGACAAGATTGGCGCGGATTTCCGGCAAGGTCACATGGAAACGGTTGAAATAGACTTCCTCGAAGCGGGCCTGCAGCTCCTCAAGGCTTGGGCGCGGGCCCGGCAGGGCAACGCGCAGAAGATGGGTCTGGCCGATAAACTGCATGTCGACGGAATAGATCTCGCGCAGATCCTCGATCTCGACCTTTTCCTTTTCAATCAGAGCCCGGCCTTCTTTGGCCTGCTGATCGAACAGGGTATGCACGGTGTCAATCTCCAGCCCGGCCAGGGGCCGGTTGACCGTGTTGACGAAGTCATGGCGCAAATCAGCAACCACACAGCCCAGGGCGTTGGTAATGCCGGGCCGGGAGGGCACCAGCACTTTGGGCACGCCAAGCTCGCGGGCAATGGCGGTGGCGTGGAGCGGGCCGGCACCGCCAAAGGCAAAGAGCGCATAGTCCCGCGGGTCTTCCCCTAAGCTGATGGAGACCATGCGCACCGCATCGGCCATACGGGCATTGGCGATGCGCAGCACGGCGGCAGCGGCCTCTTCGGCGCTAAGGCCGAGCGGGGTTCCGATCTTTTCCTCAAAGATGGCCGCAATATCGGCAAGGGACACACGGGCGGCAACAGAATTGAGCTTTTCCGGGTTCATCCGGCCGAGCAGAAGATTGGCATCGGAAATGGTCGGCTCTTTGCCCCCCCGGCCATAACAGATCGGCCCCGGGGTGGACCCGGCGCTTTCCGGGCCAACCTGAAGGAGGCCCGCCTCGGTGATCCGGGCGATGGAGCCCCCTCCTGCACCGACCGTGCGCACATCCACCATAGGCACATGGATCGGCATGGCATATTCGATCTCGATCTCGTTGGAGACCGCCGGTTCCGCCTCCCGGATCAGGGCAACATCCGTGGAGGTGCCACCCATGTCATAGGTCAGGAGGTTGGGCATGGCGGCCCGGCGGCCGGTATAGGCTGCCGCCATGACACCGGAGGCCGGGCCGGACATGACGGTCTTGGCAGCTTCCGCCGCCACATGCCGGGCAGAGACCATGCCGCCATTGCCATTCATCACCAGCACATCATGGCGGTAGCCCTTGTCCGCCAGCTGTTCGGCCAGTCGCTCCACATAGCGGCGCAGCAGCGGCTGGACCGAGGCATTGATGGCGGCGGTCACACCCCGTTCAAATTCCCGGCTTTCCGACAACAGCGCATGGCCAAGGGTAATGTTCTGATTGGGCCAGATCTGTGCAGCGATCTCCCCGGCCCTGATCTCGTGGGCCGGATTTGCATAAGAATGAAGGAAGTGGATCACGAGGGCTTCGCAGCCCTTGTCCAGCAGCGCCTGCAGGGCGTTCTTCAAGGCTTCTTCATCCAGCTCCAGGCAGACGCTGCCATCGGCATAAAGGCGCTCGGGCACTTCCAGGCGCAGATCGCGCGGGATCACCGGCCGGAACGCACCCTTCATGCCATAGGGCTGGGGGCGGGTGCGCCGGCCAAGTTCCAGAACATCGCGGAAACCGGTGGTGGTGATCAGTCCGGTGCGGCACAAGGTGCGCTCCAGAACCGCGTTTGTGGTCGTGGTGGTGCCGTGGACAATCAGATCCAGCTCCGCCAGATGCGCCTCTGCCTGATCCAGCGCCGCCAGAACCCCAAAGGCCTGATTGTCCAGGGTGGTGGGCGTCTTCGCGAGCCGCACCGTGTGGCTGTGCATGTCGTAAAGCACGAGATCGGTGAAGGTTCCGCCAACATCGACCCCGGCCACATTGGACCCGGATCTGCCGGTGGAACTTGATGGGGGCACGTTCATGGATGTCTCTTAAATCTTTGTCTTGACCGGAAAGGGCGGGCAGCAGCCGCAGCACACTTATGCTTTGGCTGCGGCCTTGATGGCGGCGCGGATCTTGTCAGGGGTGGCGGGCATATGGGCAACCCGCGCGCCGCAGGCATCCTTAATGGCATTCATGATGGCGGGCGCTGTGGGAATGAGGCAGTGCTCCCCCAGCCCCTTGGCACCATAAGGCCCGTGTTCATCCCCGGTTTCCAGTATGATTGTATCCACCGGCGGCACATCGCCGATGGTGGGGATCAGGTAGTCATGGAGGTTTTCCGTGCGCCCGGGCAGGAATTCCTCCATCAGGGCCAGACCGATGCCCTGGGCAACGCCCCCATGCACCTGGCCTTCCACCAGCAGCGGATTGATAGCCTTGCCCAGATCATGGGCTGCGGTGATCTTCAGGAGACGGACCGTGCCCAGCTCCATATCGACTTCCAGCTCCGCCATCTGGGCGGTGGTGCCAAACACCGCATAGGGCGCGCCCTGGCCATTTTCATCGAGCGGCTTGGTGGGCGGATCATAGGTTTCCTGAACTTCCAGCACATAATCGCCGTTGTCCGGCGTCAGGGTGTCCAGTTGAATATCCCGTTCGCCGCCGGTGTCGCGGACCCGGATCACGCCATCACCGGCACGGATCTCGGCGGTTTCCGCGACATTGGCCAGCCGCAATATCCTTCCCCGCAAGGCCTCTCCGGCCAGCCGGGCCGCATTGCCTGTAATAAAGGTCTGGCGGCTTGCGGACGTCTTGCCCGCATCCGGTGTCACATCCGTGTCCGGGCCAATGATCTCGACCTGATCGACAGGCAAGCCAAGAGCCGTCGCAAAAATCTGGGTAATGACCGTATTGGAACCCTGGCCAATGTCAGCCGCCCCCTGGTGCAGCACCACAGTGCCGCGTGCGGTAATCCCGGCCCGGATGGTTGACGGGTTGGACATGGAGGTGTTGCCGCAGCCATACCAGCCACCCGCCACCCCGACACCCCGGCGCAGCGGGCCGCCTTTTTTGTTGAAGTCCGCTGCCTCGTCCAGGGCCCGGCGCCAGGGTCCGGCCAGCGCATCGAAGCATTCGGCAATGCCCATGCCCTTTTCGAACACCTGACCGGTCACGGTCGGCTCGCCGTTTTTCAGCGCATTACGGCGCCGGAATTCCAGCCGGTCGATGCCCAGCGCCTTGGCCAGATCATCATAAAGCGGTTCCTGGGCCAGGGCCGATTGCGGCACGCCAAAGCCCCGGAAGGCGCCTGCGGGGGCCGTGTTGGTGTGCAGGCCGACGCTACGGGCCACATAATTGGGCGTCCGGTAGGGGCCAGAGGCATGGATCGGCACCCGGTTGGCGACCGTCGGCCCCCAGCTCGCATAGGCGCCCGTGTTGAAAACACCGTCAAATTCGACCGCAACAATCTTGCCCCTGGCATCCGCCCCGATCTTCATGGTGATCTCGGACGGGTGCCGCTTGGTGGAGGTTGTGATCGATTCCTCCCGGCTGTAGGTGATGCGCACCGGCCGGTTCAGGATCCAGGCGGCCAGCGCCGCATAGGGCTGGGCACTTAAATCCAGCTTCGAGCCGAAGCCGCCGCCAGTGGCCGTCGGCATGATGCGCACGCTCTCGCGCGGCAGGCCCAAAATCCCGGCAAGGCCGTCCCGGTTCATGAACGGGGCCTGGGTGCAGCAGGCCACCTCGATCCGGTCTTCCACCCGCCGGGCAAAGGCGGCTTCCGGCTCGATATAGCCGTGTTCGATAAAGCCGGTTGAAAAAGACCCTTCCGCAACAACTGCGGCGGTCTTCATCGCGTCTTCCGGCGCCCCGTGGCGGACAAAGCCCCGGCACATGACGTTGCCGTCCCGCTCCGCATGAAGCTTCGCCGCCTCTTCAGCCCCTTCAGGCAGCAAGACATGAGGCAGGGCCATGAAAGAGACCGGGAATTGCGTCAGATCAAGCGCATTCACCACCTCGCCGGGACCGGCAATGGCTGCTACAGCCTCATTCTTGAACCGGGTTTCACCCTCGGCAAAAACCGGCTGATCCTCAAAACCCGGGATCACTCCGAAACAATTGGCGCCTGGAATGTCGGCGGCCGTCAGGACAAGATCCAGCCCTTCGCGCTGCCGGTAGGCCTCAAGATCGCCAAAGACCACCTCCGCCCGGTGGTGCGGACAGCGCACGACCCGGACGGTCAGGGCGTCTTCGGGCGCAACATCATCGCCGAACTTTTCCGTGCCACGCACCTTGGGCAGGCCGTCGATGCGGGACATGGCCGCACCAACCCAGCCGGCGGGCGCCGGGACCGCATCCGGTCCGCATTCCATCACCGCATCGATGATCTTTCGGTAACCGGTGCAGCGGCACAGGACCCCGCCGAGGGCCTCCTTGACCGCCTCTTCCTCCGGCTGCTGCGTTGTGCGCAAAAGATGCACCGCTGCCACCATCATCCCGGGGGTACAGATGCCGCATTGGGCAGCCTGATGACGCTGGAACGACTGGGCCAGTGCTCCGGCCAGCGGATCGTTGTCAACCAGTCCCGCCAGGGTCTCCACCTTCGCGTCTTCCACCTGCCCCAGCGCCGTTGTGCAGGCACAGACCGGCAGGCCATCAACCAGAACCGTACAGGCCCCGCAATCCCCCGCATCGCAGCCGACCTTGACATCTCTTGCGCCGGCACGCTCGCGCAGGGCAAGCGACAGGCGTTCGCTTGGCGGGCCGTCGATACGGACGGGCTTGCCGTTCAGATCGAAAGAAATGCCGGTGTGGGTATCGTCGTCAATGAGCGCCATGACCTAGTCCCTTCCCTCGGCTGCAGCCGTGATGGCCCGCGCTATGAGTGTTCTGACCGCATCCAGCCGGTAGTCCGCCGTAGCCCGGACATCATCAATCGGTTTGATTTCCGGCAGTCCGGTCTCTTCAATCACCTTTGCAAAGGCGTCCGAGCCGGGCACCAGCCCCAAAAGGGCGTTTTCAAGCCCCCTCAGCCGCTGCGCAACGGCCGAGCAGGCCCCGACCGCAACAGACACTCGGGACAAGGTGCCATCGCTGCCGCAGGCGACATTGGCCGCAACCATGGCGATGGAAATGACCAGATAGCGTCGGGCGCCGAGCTTCCGAAACGCGGCCCGCTCCCAAGGACGGCCGGGCACGAGGACGGCGGTGACAAACTCTCCCGGCTCCAGCGCCGTCTTGCGCACCCCTTGCAGGAAGGACGCAAGCGGCAGCACCCGCACCCCAAGCGGACCGGCGATTTCCACGCTCGCGTCCAGCGCCAGCAGCGGCGGCACCCCATCGGCCGCAGGTGAAGCATTGCAGAGATTGCCCGCAATCGTTCCGGCATTCTGGATCTGGACGGAGCCGACCTCGGCTGCCGCGAGCTGCAAGGCTGAGAAACAGGAGGGCAGGTCTGCGGTGCGGATATCCGTCCAGGTGGTCATCGCCCCGAAGCGCCAGACATCATCTTGCCAGGCGATGCCCCGCAGCGCGTCAATCCGGCTGAGATCAAGCACCGGCTCCTGCCGGGTTCGCCCGGCCTGGGCTGGAAAAAAATCCGTCCCGCCAGCCAGAATCTTCACCGGCTCACCGGCCAAGACATCCAGCGCAGCACGAACCGTTTGCGGTCTGTGGAATTGCATCGGCGTCCTCAATGCATTTCATTTGCATACTAACGAATTAGAGCCTCAAACAATTTAGGCTGTCAAGGCAGGTCCCGGAAATTTAAGCTTAAATTTTCATCATGCTTTTTTTGTTTGCCTTTTTTGATTTTTTTGTTTGTATACTAATGAAATTAATGCCCAGCGCGCGCCTTCGACAGCCAGGAGACCCTCGACCATGACGGACACGCTCGATGCAGACACGCCCATTCTTCAGGGCAAACCGTCCCCGTTCCAGGTGCCGGCAGGATGTTACGCCCTGACCGTGAAAGAGGTCCAGCACTATACGGACAGCCTGTTCCGCTTCCGCCTCGACCGGCCCGCCCAGTTCCGTTTCCGCTCAGGCGAATTTGTCATGATCGGACTGCCCAATGCGGATAAGCCGGTCTTCCGGGCCTATTCGGTGGCCAGTCCGGCCTGGGACGAGGAGCTGGAATTTTATTCCATCAAGGTGCCGGACGGCCCACTGACCTCTCATCTGCAGAAGATCCAGCCCGGCGACACGGTTCTGATGCGCAAGAAATCAACGGGCACTCTGGTCAATGACGCACTCATTCCGGGCAAGCGGGTCTGGATGTTCTCTACCGGCACCGGCCTTGCCCCGTTTGCGAGCCTGATCCGGGACCCGGAAACCTATGAGAAATTCGATGAGGTGATCCTGACCCATGGTTGCCGCACGGTTGCCGAACTGAAATATGGCGAGGACCTTGTGAACACCCTGCGGGACGATCCGCTGGTGGGCGAACTCGTTCAGGACAAGCTGGTCCACTACACCACCGTGACCCGCGAGGACTTCGCGCGCACCGGCCGGATCACCGACCTGATTGAAACCGGCAAACTGTTTGATGACCTCGGCCTGCCCCGCATGACAGCCGCAGAGGACCGTGCCATGATCTGCGGTTCCATGGCCATGCTGAAAGACACAAAGGAGCTGTGCCTCAGCCACGGACTGGAAGAGGGCGCAAACAACAAGCCGGCTCAATTTGTGGTCGAACGGGCCTTCGTCGACTGACGGATCTGGCGCCAATTGCGGCAAACCTGCCCAGCAATTCGGCGCGTTCCGGCCACAAACCGCATTGACACGTTTTTCAAAATTATGTTTGCATACTAACGAATGCAAGCACTGCATGAGGGGAGACAGGACTTTGCCTGCCGCAGATGGGAAACCTGAAAAGATCCGCTGTGATGCTTGCCCGGTGATGTGCTACATCGCCGAAGGGCGCTCCGGGGCCTGTGACCGCTATGCCAACGACAACGGCCAGCTGATCCGCCTCGACCCCTTGAAGATCCTGGAAAAGACGGAAGCCTCCGGCGGCGAACTGGTGCCCTTTCTGGAAAAGGAATGGGACGGGGAGATCGTCACCCCACGGGACGGGTTTGTGACGGCCATCGGCGCAGGCACCACCTATCCGGACTACAAGCCAGCCCCCTTCATCGTGTCTTCCGAGGTCGACGGTGTCGACATGATCACCGTAGTGACGGAAGGGATCTTCAGCTATTGCGGCGTCAAGCTGAAGATCGACACGGACCGGCATCTGGGCGAGGAATGTGCGTCCGTACGCGCGGACGGTGAGGTTATCGGCCATGTCACCACCTCCGAATATGGCAGCCAGATGCTGTCCCTTGGCGGCGTGCACCACCTGACAGGCGGTTCGAAGAAAGAAGGCCGCCTGACCTGTTCCACCATGCTGGCGCTGTGCAATGGCGAGGCGGTGGATCTGGAGATAGACGGCGGCGCCGCGCTGAAGGTGCAGGCCGGCGAAGCGCCGGAAATCAACGGCGTTCCGGAAGAACGCATGCGGGTCGGCTGCGGCTCGGCAACCGTTGGCATGTTCGCCTCCCAGTGGAAGGGGCTGGTTGACGAGGTGGTGGTGGTTGACGACCACATCACCGGGGTCATGTCCGAGCATCAGGCTGGCAAGGTCATCGGCTGGGAGCCCACAGGCATCAAGATCAATGGCCGCCGGTCCACCCCCGGGCGCTACTTTCAGGTGGCTGAGCCCGGCACCGGCTGGGGCGGCACCAATCTGCGGGACCCTCTGGCCATTATCGGCAGCTTCAATCCCAAAACCGCCCGGCCCGGCCTGTCCCTTTTGATGGTGTCCACCACCGGGGAACACGCGGCCTATTTCGAACTGGACGAGGACCTCACCCCGGTTGAGAAGGACATGCCGGACCGGTTGCTGCCCTCCGTGAAGCGGATCGAGGAGAATTGCGAACCGGCCTTGACCTCCGTGCTCTTCATGGCGGGAGCGGGCGGCTCTCTGCGCTCCGGGGTCACCGAACATCCTGTGGGCCTGACGCGATCGGTTCAGCAATCCCTGACCTATGTCAGCTGCGGCGGCGCCCCGGTCTATATCTGGCCCGGCGGTGGTATCACCGTAATGGCCGATGTCACGCGCATGCCCAAAAACGCCTTCGGCTATGTGCCGACCCCTGCGCTGGTAGCCCCGATCGAATTCACCATGCGGGCAGAAGACTACCGCGCGCTCGGCGGACATATGGACTATGTCATGCCCTTGAGCGAGGCAATGTCCGGCAAGACCGGACCGCAGAACGACCACATCCTGACCGGACGGCGCGGCGTGTCGTCCTCCAAAGACAATCCCTGGCCGACACGGGCCGGGTCCTACCGCTGGAAGGGGGGCTCGGGATGACGCCAGGGGCCTGGGCAGAAACCGCCACGGCACACTTGCTTCCGGACGGGCGCCGCCTGCATTTGCAGCACGGGCCGATTGATCTGATCGTGGAGGCTGACGGTCAGGAGGCTGACATTTCCAGCGCCTATGACCAGGCCCGCGCCGCCTTTGACAGTCTTCTTCCCGCGCTTGTCGGCGAACTGCCCCGGCTGCGCGCAGCAAATGGCCCCGCCCCGGCAGGCCCCGTTGCAAGACGCATGGTCGCGGCAACCGCGCTTTTCGCCTCCCATGAGTTCATCACCCCCATGGCCGCAGTCGCCGGAAGCGTTGCGGATTTTGTCCTGAGCCGTCTCACAGAGGGACGGACGCTCAACAAGGCCTATGTCAACAATGGCGGTGACATTGCCTTCACGGTTGCCGCCGGCGAACTGCGGACCGTCATCTGCGATGATCCGGCCACCGGCACCGCAGGCGGTGTGATCCGGCTGCGCGCCGTGGATGTTTTCGGGACCGGCCACACCCGCCCGGGTGGCAAAGGCCCGGTCACGGGTGCCGGCGGGCTGGCCACCAGCGGCTGGCGGGGCCGCTCCCACTCGCTCGGCATTGCCGATGCGGTCACCGTTCTGGCGGGGTCCGCCGCAGAGGCGGATGCGGCCGCCACCTTGATTGCCAATGCGGTGGATCTGCCCGGATCGCCGAAGATCACCCGGCAGCCGGCGGACACACTTTCGCCAGACAGCGATCTTGGCGCCCGGTCGGTGACCACCGGCGTCGCCCCCCTGGAGGGAAGCGAAATCGAGGAGGCGCTTGCCCGGGGCCTGGACAAGGCCCGGGCCTTTATCTCCGCCGGGCTGATCAAAACGGCTTATCTTGCCCTTGACGGCGTGCGCAAGGTGGCCGAACCAGAACAGAGTTTGACACAACACGATGTGAGGGAGGCCACCCGTGCCTGAACCGATCCTGCGCAAGACTGCGCTGACGATTGAAGAGATTTTCCATGAAGGCGGCCCGAAGCCCGGCACGCCCTTGCGCCGCGTGGCCATGGTCAGCCTGATCCAGAACCCGTTTGCGGGAAAATATGTGGAAGATATCAGCGGGTTCATGGATGACCTGAAACCGCTTGGCCTTCAAATGGCCAAAGAGATGGTGGCCGCGCTTGGTGGGGATGCCAGCGTTGTGGAAGGCTATGGCAAGGGCGCGATTGTCGGTGCCGGAGGCGAACTCGAACATGGCGCGCTCTGGCACGTGCCCGGCGGCTATTCCATGCGGGAGATCCTGCCCGCCTCCAATGCTATTGTGCCGTCCTCAAAGAAACTTGGCGGTCCGGGCACACGGCTGGACATTCCCGTCACCCATTGCAACGCCTCTTATGTGCGGTCCCATTTTGATTCCATGGAAGTCGGCCTGCCCGACGGCCCCAAGGCGGATGAGATCCTGATGGCGCTGGTCATGACCACCGGCCCGCGCATCCATGCCAGGGTTGGCGGCCTGAAGGCCGCCGACGTCAAGGGAGAAGACGGCCTGAGATGACCGCCGCGATCCGCAAGCTCGTCACCTTCATCGAGACAACCGGCCGCGAGGCCGGGCAGGCGGTCACACCGGCTGCGGTTCGGGTCTGTTGTGCGGCCGTGGTCAAGAACCCCTATGCGGGCCGCTACAGCGAGGACCTGCCGGATCTGGTGGCCATCGGCGCCGAAATGGGCACTATCCTTGCGGAACACTGCCTGACTTTAAGCGGTCTGAGCGCTGGCCAGATCCAGAGTTTCGGCAAGGCCGCCCTTGTCGGGGAAGCCGGAGAGCTGGAACATGCGGCGGCCGTTCTGCACCCGTCCATGGGGGCGCCCTTGCGCGCGGTTCTGGGCGGCGGCAAGGCCCTCGTGCCCTCCAGCAAGAAATACGGCACGCTGGGAGATGTGCTGGATGTGCCCCTTGGTCACAAGGATGCCGCCTATGTACGCTCTCATTTCGATGGCATGCCGGTGCGCGTTCCGGATGCCCCTCGCGCAGACGAACTGCTCATCGCCATTGCGCTGGCCCCTTCTGGGCGCCCCTTGCCACGGGTCGGCGGGCTGAGACATGAGGACATCACCGGAGCAGACGGCTTGAAATAGACCGGTCAAGAGGGAGAGTGCACATGGAATTCGTTCGAAACGCTTGGTACGTCGCCGGCTGGTCTTCGGAGATCGACGACGAGCTCCGCCGGTTCACCATTCTGGACGAGCATATCGTACTCTTCCGCAAATCCGACGGCACGGTCGCTGCCCTTGAGGACCGGTGCCCGCACCGGCTGCTCCCCCTTTCCCGGGGCAAGCGCCAGGGGGATGACATCCAGTGCGGCTATCACGGCATGACCTTTGACTGCGATGGCAAATGCGTGCGCATTCCCGGGCAGAGCAACCTGCCCGCCTCCGCATATGTGGAGGCCTATCCGGTGCATGAACGGCACGGCATTGCCTGGATCTGGATGGGGGACAAGGACAAGGCCGATCCGGATACCATTTTCGACATGCCCGAATTCACCGACCCCGCCTGGGCAGTGCATCATGGCGATGCGCTGCATCTGAAATCGAACTATCTGAACGTGGCGGAAAACCTGGTCGACCCGGCCCATGTGAGTTTCGTGCACCCGACGACGCTTGGCAATTCGGCCTCTGAAAACGTGCCGGTGCATGTATCGACGGAAGGCGAGGCCATTGTCGCCTGGCGCTGGATCCGGGACGCGGACCCGATCGGGTTCTTCAAGACCTTCGGCGGCTTCACCGAAAATGTGGACCGCTGGCACTATTATTATCTCTATACGCCCTGCACGGCGGTGATCGATTTCGGCAGCGCGCTGACGAAAGACAATCTGAGCGAAGACGAGCGCGACAAGGGCAACCGGATCTATGCCTTGCATCTCTTGACCCCGGTCGCAGCCGACTACACCATCGACCGCTGGCTGCATATCCGCAACACAGCCATCGACGATGACACGGCATCCGAGACCATGGATGCCATGTTCCGCATCGCCTTTCAGGAGGACAAGGAGGTGCTGGAGGCCATCCAGAAGGAAGAGGACAGGCCCGCCAAGCGCCGCCCCATCCGTATTGCCATCGACAAGGGACCGATGGTCTACCGCAAACGCATCAACGATCTCGTTGAACGGGAAAGAACCCAGGATCTGGCGTCCAATCCGACGCTCGCCTTCGTCTATCACGATTGACGGAGCGCTTCGCCGCTCATCCGGGCGGTGCAACAGTATAACGAGCGGTCAAAACCGCCGACACTGACCAGAAAGAGGGACAAGTATGAAGAAGATGACAAAATGGGTGGCCGCGGCAACCGCACTGCTGGCACTCACCGGAACAGCGCTTGCCGAAGACAGCATCAAGATCGGCGAAATCAATCACTACAAACGCCTGGCAGCCTTTGCCGAGCCTTACAAGAAGGGTATTGAACTGGCTTTGGACGAAGTCAATTCCAATGGCGGTGTCCTCGGCAAACCACTGGAATTCATTTTCCGCGATGACAATGGCAAGCCCGGCGATGCGGTCAAGATTGCCGAAGAGCTGATGACGCGGGATGGCGCCGTCATGCTGACCGGCACGATCCTGTCGAATATCGGCCTCGCCATTTCCTCCCTTGCCGGAGAAAAGGGCTATGTCTATCTGGCTGCCGAACCACTGGCCGATGCCATTGTCTGGGAATCGGGCAATCCCTACACCTTCCGTTTGCGTACCTCCACCTATGTGCAGGCCGCCATGCTGGCAGAAGCCGCCGCCAAGACGGACGCTGTCCGCTTTGCGACCATCGCGCCGAACTATGCCTATGGCACGGCCGCCGTTGCCGCTTTCAAGGAAAACCTGAAGAAGCTGAAGCCGGAAGTCGAATTTGTCGCCGAACAGTGGCCAGCCCTGTTCAAGATCGATGCGGGCGCTGAAGTCCAGGCGATCGAAGCGGCCAAGCCGGACGCGATCTACAACGTGACCTTCGGAACCGATTTGCAGAAATTCGTCCGTGAAGGCACGACGCGCGGCCTTTTTGAGGGGCGCAAGGTTTATGGCCTTCTCACCGGGGAGCCGGAATATCTTGAGCCTCTGGCCGATGAGGCTCCCGAAGGCTGGTTCGTGACCGGATATCCCTGGTACGGTTTCACCGAAGGCCCCGCCAAGGAATTTGTCGACAAATACATGGCCGCCTATTCGGGCGAGACACCAAAAATCGGCTCGCTGGTCGGCTATATGACCGTAGAAAGCATTGCCGCTGCCCTGGAAAAGGCCGGGTCCACCGACACAGAAGCCCTGCGCAAGGCCTTTGAAGGCCTGAACGTCGACACCCCCATGGGTGAAATCACTTACCGGGCCCTGGATCATCAGTCCACGATGGGAGCCTATGTGGGCACCACCGCCCTTCAGGACGGCAAGGGGGTCATGGTCGACTGGGAATACAAGAACCCGGTCCCCTATATGCCGAGCGACGAGGAAGTGAAGGCCAAACGTCCGGCCAAATAAACCGACACGGTGGTAGCGACGCTCCGGACCGGACCTTCCGGCCGCTCCGGAGCGCCCTTGTTCCCCTCGGCCCCTTCCCGGCTTTTGGCCTCCATTTGGATTGATACGACGCTATGGGTCTCTTTGTGGCGCAGCTCCTGACGGGGCTTGCAAACGCGGCGGCGCTGTTTCTTGTTGCCTCCGGACTGTCCTTGATTTTCGGCGTGACGCGGATCGTGAACTTCGCGCATGGCTCGCTCTATATGCTCGGCGCCTATTTTGGCGTCACCTTGATGCAGATCCTGCCTGGCGCCTTCGGCTTCTGGGGCTCGATCCTGCTGTCCGGCCTGATTGTCGGCCTGATCGGGGCCGTGATCGAAATCTGTGTGCTGCGCCCGGTCTACCGGGCCCCGGAACTGTTCCAGCTTGTGGCAACCTTCGGCGTCATTCTGGTGATCCAGGACCTGGCCCTGATGATCTGGGGCGCGGAGGACCAGCTGGGACCACGAGCCCCCGGACTGAAATCCGTTGTGCGTATTCTGGGCGAGCCGGTGCCGCAATATGACCTGGCGCTGATCGCCATCACGCCCTTCATCCTGTTCGGCCTGTGGTGGCTTATTGCCAGGACCCGTGTTGGCGTTCTGGTGCGCGCAGCCACCCAGGACCGGGAGATGGTCGGGGCACTCGGCGTCAACCAGGCCTGGCTGTTTACCGGTGTTTTCTTTCTCGGCTCTGCCCTGGCGGGCCTGGGCGGCGCAATCCAGCTGCCAAAGGGGGGCGCTGATCTTCTAATGGATTTCAACATCATCGCAGCGGTCTTTGTGGTGGTGGTCATTGGCGGCATGGGATCCATCCCCGGCGCCTTTGTGGCGTCTGTCCTCATCTCCGTGCTCAATGTTTTCGGCGTTGCCTACATTCCGCAAAGCACCCTGGTGCTGATGTATGTGGTCATGGCCGTTGTCTTGCTGATCCGCCCCTATGGCCTGTTCGGCCGGGAGGAAAAGGCAGGGGAACACGGCCAGGTCGGTGAACCGGACCGGCCAATCCGCCCGGCAGGCACCACAGGCCGGCTGCTTGTGGCAGCGCTTTTGGGGGTGCTCGCGCTGGTGCCGGTCTTTGGCGGCAATTTCGAGCAGGTGCTGATCATCGACATCCTGATCTTCTGCCTGTTTGCCGCCTCGCTCCAGTTCATCCTGAGTACCGGCGGTCTGGTCAGTTTCGGCCATGCGGCCTATTTCGGCGGCGGCGCCTATGCGGCCGCCCTGCTCGTGACCTATGCGAATACGCCCATGGAACTGGCTTTCCTGCTGGCGCCGGTCGCCGCCGGCATGCTGGCAATCCTCTTTGGCTGGTTCTGCATCCGTCTCAGCGGGGTCTATTTCGCCATGCTGACCATGGCCTTCAGCCAGTTGATCTGGTCCCTGGTGTTCCAATGGTATGACGTGACGGGCGGCGATGACGGGCTGGTCAATATCTGGCCGGCAAAATGGCTGTCGGACACCACCGCCTATTATTATTTCACCTTGATCGTGGCTGTCGGCGGGATCATTGCCCTGCGTCACCTGAACCACGCCCCGCTCGGCTACACCTTGCGCGCCACCCGCGACAGTGCCCGGCAGGCGGAAGCCACCGGGATCAATGTGAAAACCGTGCAATGGACCGGCTTCGCAGTGGCCGGAGCCATGGCCGGACTGGCGGGTGGCCTGTTCGTCTTTTCCAAGGGCTCCGTCTTTCCCAATGAGCTGGAGATCGCCAAAAGCTTCGATGCCCTGATTGTTGTCTTTCTCGGCGGGGTGAAAACCCTCTCAGGTGGCGTTGTGGGCGCCGCCTTCATGGAAAGCATCAAGGACTGGCTGACCCGGCTGGAATACTGGCGGCTTGTCATGGGGCTTCTGATCATCGCCGTGGTCATCATCGCTCCGGACGGGATTGTCGGCACCTTGCGCAAACTCAAGGACCGGGTCACCCGGGGCCGCAACGGGGAGTTTGTCTGATGACGGCTGTTTTGCGTGTCGACGACCTGAAAAAATCCTTCGGCGGCATCAAGGCCGTCGACGGGGTTTCCTTTGAGGTCGCCCCCGGCGAATTGAAGGCCCTGATCGGCCCCAACGGGGCGGGGAAATCTACCTGTTTCAACATGCTCATGGGCCAGTTGAAGCCCAGCTCGGGACGGGTTCTCCTCAATGGCGAGGACATTACCGGCAAGCCGCCCCGGCAGGTCTGGCGGCGCGGCGTCGGGCGGACCTTTCAGATCACCGGCACCTACCAGAGCATGACGGTGGCGGAAAATGTGCAAATGGCGCTGCTGTCTCATCACCGCAAGCTGTTTGCCATCCGCCCCTATGCCTACAAACTCTACCGGGACGAAGCCCTGGCCCTTCTGGAGATTGTCGGCATGATGGACCAGGCCGACCGGGCCTGCGCCATTCTGGCCTATGGCGACCTCAAACGTCTGGAGCTGGCCATTGCCCTGGCCCATGACCCCACCCTTCTGCTGATGGATGAGCCCACGGCCGGAATGGCGCCAAAGGAGCGGGTCCGGCTGATGCAGCTCACCGCCGATATCGTCAAGCAGCGCGGGGTCAGCGTGCTCTTTACCGAACACGATATGGACGTGGTTTTCGCCCATGCCCATCACATCATGGTGCTGAACCGGGGCGTTCTGATTGCCGATGGCACCGCCTCAGAGGTGCGCAACAACAAGAAGGTGCAGGACGTCTATCTCGGCGGCGGCATGCTTTATGAAAAGGAAGACGCCCATGCTTGAGGTCTCCGGGCTAAACAGCTTTTACGGCAAGGCGCACATTCTCAACGATCTCGGTTTCAGCGTCGGGCGGGGCGAAGTGGTCGCGCTTTTGGGCCGCAATGGCGCCGGAAAGTCGACCACCATGAAGTCGGTCATGCAACTGGTGCGCCCGAAATCCGGCACCATCCGCTTCGAGGGCACCGAGATTGGCGGACTGCCGGCGCATAAGATCGCCCGCATGGGACTTGGCTATGTGCCCGAAGAACGGCGCATCTTCACGGACCTGACCATTTTGGAGAACCTTGAAGTGGGCCGCCAGCCCGCCCGGGACGGAGCTCCAGTCTGGACGCTTGAAGCCCTGTTCGACATCTTTCCCAATCTTCTGGAGCGGCGCCACAACCGGGGCAAGGCCCTGTCCGGCGGAGAGCAGCAGATGCTGACCATTGCCCGGACCCTGATGGGCAATCCCAAGCTTCTGCTGCTGGACGAGCCCTCAGAAGGCATTGCCCCGGTGATTGTCGAACAGATGGCCAGGACCATCCTGCGCTTCAAGCAAGAGGGCCTGACGGTTGTGATTTCCGAGCAAAACCTGCATTTTGCCGGGATTGTTGCGGACCGAGCGGTTATAATCGAAAGCGGTGAGAAAAAGTTCGACGGCACATTTGCCGAACTTGAAAGCCAACCGGACATTCGAGATGCCTATCTGACAGTGTGACCCTCCAGCAGGCATCCGGGATTGGGGACATCAGTGACAGATCGCGCCGAAAACAGGCTGAACCAACCCTTTCCGGAAGCATCTGAAGGCGGGAAGACCGCCGACGCCCCTTATGTGCTCGACGAACAGATCGGCTATCTTCTCAGAAAAGCCTATCAGCGCAATGCGGTCATCTTCTCCGACACGATTGAAGACCTGACCCCGACCCAGTTTGCCGTCATGGCCCGGCTGGCGGAACTCGGTTCGGTCTCGCAAAACCGTCTGGGCCGGACCGTCGGGCTTGATGTGGCCACCACAAAAGGGGTTGTCGACCGCCTCGGCGCGCGCGGTCTGCTTCGCTCTGATCAAGACCCAACCGACAAGCGTCGGCAATTGATCTCTTTGACCGAAGACGGGCGCGCGCACTTTCTGCGCAACGCCCCCCTTGGCCTCAAAGTCTCCGCCGACACAATCGCCCCGCTGACCATGAATGAACGGCGCACCCTCTCCCGGCTTTTGAAGAAACTCCTTTAAGGATCGGGAGTGGCCGTCAAATCATTAAATTTTGCTCATTTTTTCGCCACGCCGCATTTTCAGGCGGCCTGGCGTTGTCATGCCACACTTTAATTGTTAGTATACACACAATTAATCAGGCGCGTTCAGAAGACCTGCTGTGCAATTCCATGAATGAGAGAGGGGATCAATTTGATGGGAAATATGTCTCGGCGCCGGTTCTTGTCGGCAACGCTCACCACAGCCGGCGGCGCCCTTGCCGCCTCGCATCTGCCGGCCCCGGCCCTTGCCTCTGCAGAGCCGGTCAAGATCGGAGCAGTGCTGCCGTTTTCCGGTGGGTTGGAACTGTTCGGCAACCAGGCCAAACTCGGACTGGATCTTGCGGCCCAGGAAATAAACGCCTCCGGCGGCCTTCTCGGACAGCCTGTGGAACTGGTCTATGAAGACAACAAGACGGACCCGAAAACCTCCGTTGAACGGACCACGTCCCTGATCAGGCGCGACGGGGTGCTGGCCCTGAGCGGCCCGATCACCTCAAATGCGCGCGATGCCATGGCACCTACCATCAAACGCATGAAAACGCCGCTTCTTTACGCGACAAACTATGAAGGCGGCGCCTGCGACCGGTATATCTTCGCCTTCAACACGGTTCCCAACCAGGAACTGGAAAAACTGGTCCCGGCGCTGAAGGAAAATGCAGGCGACAGCTTTTACATGTTCGGCGCAGATTATGTCTGGCCGCAGAAAATGTTCGCGACCGCCAGCGGGCTGATCGACAGTCTGGGCGGCACAGTGGCCGGCACCGAATTCACCCCCTGGGGCGTGAAGGACTTTGCCCCGGTCATCCGCAAGATCAAAGAATCCGGCGCCAAGGTACTCTTGTTCGCCCTGCCGGGCGCAGATGGCATCACCTTCATCAAACAAGCGGAAGATCTGGGACTTATGGACCAGGTGACGGTCGGCTTCCTCGGATTTGCCGAGACCTATCTCGGTGCTTTTGGCGATGGCAAGGGTCAGAACATGTGGGTCACGGTGCCCTTTGCGGAATCGCTCAAGACACCCGGCGTTGAGGAGTTCGTGGCCAAGATCCGGAAAACAGCGGGGGACAGTACGCCCATCTCCCACTATGTCATGACCCACTACAACTCCCTGAAAGCCGTTCAGGCCGCCGTTCAAAAGGCAGGGACTGTGGACAAGGAAGCTCTCGTGGACGGGCTGCAGGGCCTGACAATCGACACGCCGACAGGCCCGCTGACCATTGGGGCGGCCGATCATCACGTCACAATGAACATGTATCTGGCCAAGACCGAGGGACAGGAGCTGGTGGTCGTCAAAGACCTTGGCAGCCTCGCGCCGGACGCCCTGTGTTCGTGACCTGAAAGATCAAGAGCCCCTCATGTCCCGAGCGTGTCTGGAAATACGGGACTTGTCGATGAGCTTCGGCGGGGTCAAGGCCCTTGCCGGGCTTGACCTGTCCGTCGGTAATGGTGAGCTTTTATGCATCATCGGGCCGAACGGCTGCGGCAAGACCACCTTGTTCAATCTGGTTTCCGGGTTTCTGACCCCCACCGGTGGCAATGTTGCCTTTCGCGGCCGCCCCTTGAAAGGGCTTGCCCCGCACCAGATTGCACGGTGCGGGATCGGGCGGAAGTTTCAGGTGCCGTCCGTCTATGACGACCTGACGGTTCAGGACAATCTGAACGTGGCCGCCTTTTCCAAGGCGGGCCAGCGCGGGCTGCTCGGCGTTTTCTCCTCCGAAAATGCCAAGGCGGCCCGCATGGCGGAGATCCTGGAAACAGCCGGGCTGGCCGGTCTTGCCCGTGTGACCGCCGGACATCTGTCCCACGGGCAGAAGCAATGGCTGGAGATCGCCATGGTTCTGTGCACCGAGCCGGACCTGGTGCTTCTGGATGAGCCCACAGCCGGCATGACCCGGCAGGAGACCCGGAAGACGGCCGATCTCATCGCCGCTTTGATGCGCTCCAAAACCGTCTCGGTCATCCTGATTGAACATGACATGTGGTTTGTCGAAAAACTGGGCGCCCGGGTGGCCGTGATGATGGAAGGAAAGCTCATTGCGGATGGCCGCTTTGAGGAGATCCGGCAGATGAAAGCCGTGCAGGAGGCATATATTGGCCCAACCCCTGCTTGAATTGGACCATGTGACCGCCGGTTATGGCGAAGGCGCCGTGCTGCAGGATTTGTCCCTGTCGCTCGAGGCGGGAACGGTGGTCGGCCTGATGGGGCGCAACGGCGTTGGCAAGTCGACCCTTTTGAAAACCATCATGGGCCTTTTGAAGGTGCGTACCGGCCGGATCAGCTCCTGCGGCCGCCCCCTCACCAACGCTCCCCCGTTTCAGGCCGCAGCCGCCGGAATAGGCTATGTGCCGCAGGGACGGGAAATCTTTCAGGACTTTACCGTTGAGGAAAACCTGCTTCTGGGCAATCTGGCCGCAGCCAGAGCAGATCTGGAGGCGGTCTACCGGATCTTTCCCGTGCTGCGTGAACGGGCCGGAACCCGGGCCGGAGCGTTTTCCGGCGGGCAGCAGCAGCAGCTGGCCATCGCCCGCGCCCTGATGGGAAAGCCCGCCTTGCTCCTGCTGGATGAGCCGTCTGAAGGGATCCAGCCTTCCATTGTCACCGAAATCGGCCAGATCCTGCGCAAGATCTGCCGGGACCAGGGGGTTGCGATCCTGCTTGTGGAACAGAATATCGATATGGTGACCCGCACCTGCGACCGGGTCGTCTTTATGGACCACGGGGCAATTCGGGACGACGTACCGGCCAGCACACTGGCCGGAAACACCAGCCTTCTTCAAAAATACCTGGCGTTCGGATCATGAGTGACATGGCCATAACCCTTCTGGATGCAGCCAATTATGCGCTCATTCTTCTGCTGATTGCCCTTGGTCTTGCCGTGATTTTCGGCCTGATGAATGTGATCAATCTGGCCCATGGCGAGTTTCTGATGCTCGGCGGTTATGTGCTGCTCATGGTGAAGACCCACACCGGGTCTTTCTGGCTCGGCCTGCTGCTGGCCCCGCTTGTGGTCGGGCTGATTGGCCTTGTCATCGAGGAACTGGTGATCCGGCGCATTTACCATCGGGTGGTCGACACCATTCTGGCGACCTGGGGCCTGTCCCTGCTGATCAAGCAGCTGATCGTGATCGGGTTCGGTCCTGGCTCCTATTCCGTCGAAGCCCCCTTGAGCGCCTCGGTTTTGGTGTTTGGAACCCCTTATCCTGCCTACCGCCTGTTCATCATGGCCGTGTCGCTCACCTGTGTGGCGGCCACATATCTGTTCTTCTTCAAAACCCGCACCGGACTGGCGGCGCGCGGTGTGATCGCCAACAGGTCCATGGCCGCCTGTCTTGGGGTCAATACGCGCCGTCTCGACCGGCTGACCTTTGCCTTTGGGTCAGGAATGGCCGGTCTTGCAGGTGCGGTGATTTCCCCGCTCATCTCTCTCGACCCGCAAATGGGCCTGGGCTTTCTGGTTCCCGCCTTCCTCGCCGTTCTGGTCGGCGGGCTTGGCACCATCACCGGCCCGATCGCCGGGGCCGGGGGCGTCGGCATGGCGGACAATCTGACGGCCACTTTCCTGTCCCCGGTCTGGGCGCAGCTTGTTGTGTTCGTTCTGGCCATCATCGTCATCCGCCTGGCCCCCGGTGGGCTTTTGGCCCGCAAGAGGCGCAAAACATGACCCGGACCGCCTACGCTGCTCCAGACACACAAACGCTAGCCGCCCTTGTGTGTCTGGGTGTCTTTCTCTGTCTGCCGGCCCTCGCTGCCGGCTGGCTCCTGTCGGACCTGTCGATCTATTTCTCCTATGCCCTGTTTGCCGCCAGCCTAGCCTTTGTCTGGGGCCATTGCGGGCTCCTGTGTCTTGGCCAGGCAGTGTTTTTTGGCCTTGGGGCCTATTCCATGAGCTTTGTGACGCTCGGGATGGTTCCTGCCGCCGAGGGTCTTGTGTCGACCTGGGCCGGGCTCGGGGCTGCCATGCTCGTTCCTGCGGTGTTTGCCTACGGGCTCGGCCTGTTTCTGTTTTCCGCCAAGGGCCTCGAAGGCCCCTTTTTCGGTATCGTGACCCTGGCAATCGCCTTCGTTCTGGAACGGCTGTTCATTAACTGGGACTTTGCCGGCGGTCTCAACGGGCTGATGAATGTGCCGCCCCTGAATCTGGGCCTCAATGGCGGCGGGCCGGAGATCTGGGACACTGTTCCGCTTTATTATGCGTCCCTGCTTATTCTCAGCCTCGGATTTCTGGTCTTGACCCTGGTATTGAAATCCAGATGGGGTCTGGCCGCAAAGGCCATTTCCCTGCATGAAAGCCGGACCCGCGCCCTTGGCTATGACACAACCGCCTATAAGGCGGCTGCCTTTGCCATTGGGGCTGCCGTTTCGGGACTGGCTGGTGCCCTGTTCGTGGCCCAGTTCGGCTTCGTCTCTCCGTCGCTGATAGGCTTCACCCTGTCTGCAGAGGTGCTGATCTGGGCCGCGCTTGGCGGGCGCAGCATGCTGATTGCCGCCTGCCTTGGGGCCATCATCGTGCGGCTTCTGGAAAGCAATCTTTCTTCCGTCTTCGAGGAAACCTGGCTTTTGATTCTCGGGGGCCTGTTCATCGGCTGCGTCATGTTTCTCCCCCGCGGCCTCATCGGCGAGCTTCTTTTCCGGATCGACAAGAGACGCATGCGCTCAGACCGGTCCTGATGACCTCACAGCTGCCCAAGACAAACGGCTGTGCAACCGTCAAGCCGCAAGAAGTCATGTAACGGACCTGTTGCCTGCCGGATCACGCTGATTGCAAAGCAGCACATTCCGGATGATGTTTGACAAACCGGTCCTGCGAGGCAGGCGCCTTGTCCAAAAGACCTGCCGGGCGGATCGGCCGGGCCACAAGATTTCCGCCGCAATTGGGGCAGGTTCCCTGAAACCGGTCCTGCGCACAGCCGGCACAAAATGTGCATTCGAACGTGCAAATCATGGCGTCCATGGTGTTTGGCGGCAAGTCCTTGTCGCAACATTCACAATTCGGCTTGAGCAAGAGCACGCAGACTGTCTCCTTATGAAAGGTCCCGGCACTTCATCCGTGAGCGTCCGCTGAACCCCACCTCCCGCTTTTCGATTTTGCGCCTTAAGTGTCCACTTATGCAAATGGACACTTAAAGGCGCGTGATGAGCAAACGAAAGAAACGGCGGAGTTGGTCTGATGAGGAGAAGCGGGAGATCTGCCAGCAAGCGGGTGGTCCCGGCACATCGGTTGCGCAGGTGGCGCGCCGGTATTCGGCAAATGCCAATATGATCCACAATTGGCTGAAGGATCCGCGCTTTGCCTCCGCGCCAACTAGAGCATTTCCCAAAAAGTCTGAATCGTCTTGGGTTCCCTTTTGTGGTGAATAGTGATTCAAGCTGAGGGCTGGACAAGGAGGCCAGC